>USHY01000014.1 GCA_900554635.1 uncultured Clostridium sp.
GAATTAACATTACTATTATCGTTATAATTAAGGCTATTAATGTTATTCCAGATTTGTTTTTTAATTTAAAATTCATTATCTGTTCTCCTCCTTAAAAATTTTTTAAGTTTTTACTTTAGTTGTTTGTTTGCTTTTTGTAAACTTTTTTTAAAATTTTACATTTATAGTTTATCCTATTTAATTCTTAATGTCAATACTTTTTCATGCAAAATTTAATTGTCAAGTTGCTTTTTTTCTGTTTTAATTGTATAATTTTATTAGAATTGTTTATCTTATTTTTAGGAGGTTTTATATGAGATATAGTTATGAGACTTCTGGTACTTGTACTAGAAGGATTGATTTTGATATTAATGGTAATGTTATTAGTAATGTTACTTTTTATGGTGGTTGCCCTGGTAATTTAGCAGCTATTTCCAGAGTTGTTGAGGGTAAGACTGTTGAAGAAATAGAGGATTTATTTAAGGATATTAAGTGTGGTTCTAAGCCTACTTCTTGCAGTGCTCAGCTTGCTATTGCTGTTAGACAAGCTTTTGAAGAATTGAAGAAAAGGACAGGTTAAGCTTATGGAAGAAAATCAGTTTAGTAGAACTTTATTGTTGATTGGTGAATCTGGTTTAGAAAAATTGAAAAACGCTAAGGTCGCAGTTTTTGGCCTTGGCGGGGTTGGTTCATATGTTGTGGAAGCTTTGGTTCGCAGTGGTGTTCAAAACTTCGTTTTAGTAGATAAAGATGTTGTGAGCCTTTCTAATATTAATAGACAAATTATAGCAACTCATAATACTGTTGGTAGATTAAAAGTTGATATTGAAAAAGAAAGAATTTTATCTATTAACCCTACTGCAAATGTAGAAACCTTTGCAGAATTTTTTATGCCAGGCAATTCAGAAATTTTGAATAACTCCATTACATACATTGTTGATGCAATAGATACTGTTACAGCAAAAATAGAATTAGTTATGCAAGCCGAAAAACTTAATGTTCCCATTATTTCTTCTATGGGAACTGGAAACAAACTAAACCCACGGTTTGTTTGAAATTACAGATATTTATAAAACTCAAGTTTGCCCTCTTGCTAAAGTCATGAGAAAGGAATTAAAAGCTAGAGAGATTAAACATTTAAAGGTTTTATATTCTAAAGAAGAACCCATTAAAAATGGCGTTTTGGGCGATAATGGAAAGCCTATTCCTGGTAGCATTGCTTTTGTACCTTCTGTTGCAGGCTTACTAATTGCAGGTGAAGTTATTAGAGACATAATTAAATAACATTGGTTAAAACTTCCTTTGATTTTTGTTTAATTTTATGTTAACATAATCTTAGGAGGTTTTACTTATGATGAAAATTATTAATGAATTTAAAGAAATTGATATTTCAATTATAAATATTATGAAAAATGGATTTAAGTTTTCCCTAGTACTTAGTTTATTTGCTTCTTACATATTATATTTTTACATTCAAAACCCAATTTCACACACAGTTTTTGAAATTGGTTATTTATCTCAAAAAGTAGCACTTATGTTTTTTGTATGCTTTTTTACTGGAGCTTTTGTATTTAATAAGGTTAAGAAAAATATAGTATAAAAAATCCCTCTTGACTTGAGGGATTTTTTCTATTTATTTAGCTCTTCTAAGAACATTTTATTTAACATTTGAGGATTAGCTTTTCCTCTAGTTTCCTTCATTGCTTGGCCCACTAAAAAGCCTAGAGCTCTATCTTTTCCAGCTTTAAAATCTGCAATTGAAGCAGGGTTTGCTTCAAGAATTTTTGTAACAACTTCCTTTATTGCTCCTTCATCTGAAATTTGTATCCAACCTTTTTCTTTTATTATATCCTCTGGGTCTTTTGGATTTTCAAACATTTCCTCTAACACTTGTTTTGCAATTTTAGAGCTAATTGTTCCTTTATCTATTAATTCTACAAGCTTTCCAAGGTCTTCTGCTTTAAATGGAATGTCGTTTGGCTCTTGTTCTTTTTCATTTAAAATTCTTGTTATATCTGTCATTATCCAGTTGCTTACTGCTTTAGGATTATGGCATTTTTCAGTTGCTTTTTCAAAAAGGTCTGATAGATATTTTGATGATGTAAGAATATTACTATCATATTCAGGTAGTTTAAATTCTTTTATATATCTTTCCTTTCTGCTTTCTGGCATCTCTGGTAATGTTTTTTTGATGTTTTCTATCATTTCATCAGAAATTTTTATAATTCCTAAATCTGGTTCTGGGAAATATCTATAATCTTGGGCATTTTCTTTATCTCTCATTGAAAATGTTTTGCCTGATACTTCATCCCATCTTAGTGTTTCTTGATATATCTTTCCACCTTGCTCTATAACTTCTACTTGGCGCATAGCTTCGTATTCTATAGCTCTTGTAATTGACCTAAATGAGTTCATATTCTTCATTTCGGTTCTTGTTCCAAATTCTTTATCTCCTTTTTTTCTAACTGAAACATTGACATCGGCTCTTAAAGAACCTTCCTGCATTTTACAGTCTGATACTTCAATATACTCAAGGATTGATTTTAATTTTTTTAAATAGCTTTCTACTTCTTTAGTACTTCTCATATCAGGTTCTGATACAATTTCTATTAATGGAACTCCACTTCTATTTAAATCAACTAAGCTTCCTCTTCCAAATTCATCATGATTTAGTTTTCCAGCATCTTCTTCTATATGAATTCTAACTAATCCTATTCTTTTAGGTCCTTTTTCAGTTTCAATTTCTACATAACCTTTTGTGCAAAGTGGCATATCAAATTGAGATATTTGGTATGATTTTGGAAGGTCTGGGTAGAAATAGTTTTTTCTATCATTTTTGCTTATTCTTGCTATATCACAATTTGTAGCAAGTCCGGCTTTAATGGCATATTCAACTACTTTTTTATTTAGTACTGGTAGTGCTCCTGGCATTGCCATACAAACTGGGCAGCAGTGTGTGTTTGGCTCTCCACCAAATTCTGTAGGGCATGAGCAGAATATTTTAGTTTTTGTTGATAATTCTGCATGTACTTCTAGTCCTATTACAACTTCATAATCTTCTCTTAACATATTTTCCTCCTAATTTTTAAATGTTGGTTTATGATTTTCTCTAAATTTAACTTCTTGCTCATAAGTATAAGCTGCTTGTATTATTGTTTCTTCTCCAAATGGTTTTCCTATTAATTGAAGTCCTATTGGTAATCCAGCTTTATCTACTCCACATGGAATTGAAATTCCTGGAAGTCCAGCAATATTTACTGAAACTGTACACAAGTCTGCTAAATACATTTCAAGTGGATTATTTGATTTTGTTCCAATTTCATAAGCCACAGTTGGTGATGTTGGAGTTAATAATAAATCATATTTTTCAAAAAGTTTTGCAAATTCTTGTTTAATAATAGTTCTAACTTTTTGAGCCTTTTTATAATAAGCATCATAATATCCTGATGATAATACATAAGTTCCAAGTATTATTCTTCTTTTTACTTCTGCACCAAATCCTTCTGTTCTTGAATTAACAAAAATATCGTTTAGATTTGAATAATTTTTAGTTCTATAACCATATCTTATTCCATCAAATCTTCCTAAATTTGAGCTTGCTTCTGCACAGGCAATAATGTAGTATGTTGCTAATGCTTCATTTGCAATGTCTAATGTACATTCTTCTACCGTTGCACCTAAGCTTTTATATTTTTCCACTGCCATTTCTATTGCGTTTCTTACTTCTGGATTTATTCCTTCTCCTAGGAATTCCTTTGGAACACCAATTTTGAATTTGCTAACATCTTTAACTAAACTTTTTGTATAGTCCTTTTTAGGTAAGTTTTCAGATGTTGAATCTTTTTCATCAAATCCAGCTAAAACATTTAATAATATTGCACTATCTGTAACATCTTGTGTAATTGGTCCTATCTGGTCTAAAGAAGATGCAAATGCAACTAATCCATATCTTGAAACTAGTCCATAAGTTGGTTTTAAACCAACAACTCCACAAAGCGCAGCTGGTTGTCTAATTGATCCACCTGTGTCTGAGCCTAGTGCCCATGGAACCATTTGGCTGGCTACTGCTGCAGCACTTCCTCCACTAGATCCACCTGGTGCCATCTTTAAGTTCCAAGGGTTTCTAGTTACCTTAAATGCAGAGTATTCTGTTGAAGCTCCCATAGCGAATTCATCCATGTTAAGCTTTCCAAGGCTAAGCACACCTTCATTATTTAATTTTTCTACAACTGTTGCATTATATGGTGCAACAAAGTTTTCAAGCATTTTAGAACTGCAAGTTGTTTTTACCCCTTTTGTACACATGTTATCCTTAATTCCTATTGGAATACCAGCTAATTTTGATTTTGTTCTATCAACACTTTCAGCTTGTTTTAAAGCTTCATCTGCTGTAACTGTAACAAATGCTTGTACATCTTTTTCTTTTTCATCTATTCTTTTTGAATAACTTTTTATAATATCCTCTGATGTTATTTCATTTTTTTCAAGTTTTTCCATTAATTCATGTACTGTTAATTCATAAAGTTCCATCTTTTCCTCCTTAAATAACTTTTGGAATGCTGAACATATTGTTCTGTTTCTCTGGTGCATTTTGCAATAAAGCTTCCTTATCTTCAAATTCCTTTATTTCATCTTCTCTAAACATATTCACATTATTTGTACTTCCAATTGTCTCACTTACATTATCAGTATCAACACTGTTTACAATATTAGCAAAGTTCAAAATATCTTGAAGATTCTTTCTATACTCCTCAATCTCATCTTCCCTAATATTCAAAGCAGCAAGTTTTGCAATATGCAAAATTTCCTCTTTTCCTACTTGCATAAACCTTCATCCTCTCTTCTTTTTAATGTAAATAATTATATAACTTTTTATACAAAAAAACAAGAGAAAAGTATTGATTTTTGGTAATTTATAATATAAAATAATGTTATTTATGGAGGAACTTATGAAAAAATCTGGGAAAATTATAAAAATAAACAATTCTAGTATAAAAAGGTTAAGTAGATTTAAGGGAGTGCTATATTTTTTGCTTGTTTTGCTTGTTGTTAGGCTTGCTTATTTGCAGATTATTAAGGGGCCTTCTTTAAGTAAGGAAGCTAGTTCTCAACAGACTTCTACAAGGACTATTGACCCTTCGAGAGGAACAATTTATGATTCTAATGGTAAGGTTTTAGCGATAAGTGCTGAGGTTGATACTGTTTCAGTTAATCCTTCTAAATTAAAAGATTCAAAGGGAAATGAGGTTAATAAAGATTTTGTTGCAAATTCTTTTAGTAATATTTTTGGAATCGATTCATCTGAAATTTTAGACAAGCTTAATTCTGATTCAAAAACTGTTACTATTGCCTCTAAAGTTGAAAGTGATAAAATTGATTTATTAAGAACATGGATGAAGACAAATAATATTTATGCTGGAATTAATATAGATTCAAGTGTTAAAAGATATTACCCATATAATAACCTAGCCTGCCATATGCTAGGGTTTACGGGAACTGATAGTAATGGATTGTTTGGTCTAGAAAATTCTCTTGATTCATTGCTTTCCGGTACTGCTGGTAAAGTAGTTTCTATTACAGACTCTGTTAATAGTGAGATACCAAACCAACAGCAATCATACATTGAGGCTCAAAATGGTAGTAATGTTTACCTTACTATAGATGTAAATATTCAATCTATTGTCCAAAAATATCTATCTCAAGCTGTTGTTGATAATATTGCAGATTATGGTACAGCTATAATAATGGAACCATCTACAGGTAATATTTTAGCCATGGCAAATTATCCAGATTATAATTTGAATACACCTTTTACTCCAACTAATGAACAGACTTTAAATTCTTGGGATTCAATGTCTTCACAAGAACAAACGGATTATTTATATGATATGTGGAGAAACAAAGCTGTTCAAAACACTTATGAACCTGGTTCTGTTTTTAAAATAATAACTGCAGCTGTAGGGCTTGAAGAGGGAATTGTTGATGAAAACACAGCCAATACTTTCTATTGTGCAGGTACAGAGTATGTTGATAATGTTCCAATTAATTGTTGGAGATATACAAGACCACATGAGGGCGAATCTTTAAAACAGGCTTTAGCAAATTCATGTAACCCTGCATTTATACAATTAGGTTTAAAAATTGGTGCCCCAACTCTTTATAAATATTACGAAGCCTTCCGGATTACTCTCAAATACAAATTCTCTGTTTTATGGAGAATCAAACAGTATTTTTTATAATAGTAGTTCAATTAGAAAATTTGAACTTGCAACTATGTCTTTTGGGCAAGGAATAAATGTTACACCTTTGCAACTTGTAACTGCTGTTTCAGCTATTGCAAATGAAGGCGTTCTAATGCAACCTAGAATAATTGCAAAAACTGTTGATACAAATACGGGAAGTGTTACAACTCCTGAACCTGTTACAGTTAGACAGGTAGTTTCAAAAAAAACTGCTAACGAAGTTCTTGAAATGCTTGATTATGCCGTAAGTGATGGTACAGGAAAATATGCTGATGTAAAAGGATATTCAATTGGTGGAAAATCTGGTACATCTGAAAACTTAGGTAAAGGTGATGGTACATATGTTGCTTCATTTATAGGTCTTTCACCTACAGTAAATACACAAGTTGTTGTTTTAGTTGCTTTATACAATCCACAAGGTAAATCTTTCCAAGGTGGAGAAATTGCAGGACCTGTTGTTGCACAAATATTAACAGAAATTTTACCATATATTGGTGTTGCTTCAACTGCTAATACAAGTTCAAATTACAAAACTACTACTCTTGCTGATTTAAAAAATAAAACTGTTCGTGAAGCAAAAGCAGAACTTGAAAAAGCTGGTTTTGGTGTACATTTAGATAGTTCAGTTAGTGATGATGAATTGGTTACAAATCAAATGCCTAGAAAAGGAGCCCTTTTGTTAAAAGATGCACAAGTCTTTTTATATACTGAAAGTAGCAATGTAGCAACTTCAGTAAATGTTCCAAGCTTTAAAGGAATGTCTGTTTCTGAAGCTTTGAATGTTGCCAAAGAACATAATCTAAATATTGCTTTAGATGGTTCTGGAATTGTAATAAGCCAAGATATTGCAGCTGATACTTCTGTTGAAATTGGTTCAGTAATTAATTTAACTTTGAAGAGTGAATTAAATGGTGGCTGGTAAATAAAAAATAATAGGTCAAATTATTTTGGCCTATTACTTTTTTTATATAATATAATTCCTAAACCTAAGCAAATTGCTGAAACTAATTGAGATATTCGTATTGGGCCAAGCATTAAACTGTCTGTTCTTAGCCCTTCTATTAGCATTCTAATTAGTCCATAACATATTAAGTATAAATATGTTATTTGCCCTGTAAATTTCCTTTTTGGAGCTATTTTCGCAAGTATTATAAATAGTGTAAATGTTGCTATTGATTCATAAAGAAATGTTGGATGTACTTCTTTGTAAATTCCAAATTCATATATTCCCATTCTCCATGGTAGTTTTGTTTCTGTTCCATATGCTTCAATATTTATAAAGTTGCCCCAACGCCCTATAGCTTGACCAAGTAGTAGTGCTGGTACTATGAAGTCTAATAAATCTAATATATGAATTTTTCTTTTCTTGCAAAAAATTATGCAAGTTATGAATCCTCCAATTATTCCTCCATAGATGGCCAATCCTCCTGTTCTAAAGTTTAAAATCTGTTCTGGGCTTTTTATGAAATGTTCTATATCAAAAATTACATAATATAATCTTGCTGAAATTATTGAGATTGGAATTAGTACTAATAATAAATCTACTACATCTGCAAATTTAATATTGTACATTCCATCCCTTTTTTGGAAGTAAACCACTCCTAAAAACATTGCAGTTACTATAAGTATGGCATACCAATATATTTCTACATTGAAAATTGAAAATGCCACATTATTTAGTTTTATACTTAATTTCAGCATTGGAAATTGAACTATACTCATTATACTTAAATCTTTCCTTTTTACTATATTTCCATTATTATAGGTATAAGCATTGGCTCTCTTTTTGTTTTTTTGTATATATAATCTCCCAATTCTTCTCTTATTACCATTTTTAATGTTGTCCAATCTGTTATATGTTTTGATTCACACTTTCTTAGTTCTTCTCTTAACAAGTGTTTAATGTCTTCCATCAAATTTTCAGATTCTCTTACATATACAAATCCACGGCTTATAATGTCTGGCCCAGCCACTATTTTTCCTATTCTTGAATCTAGTGTTAGAACTACTACTATTAATCCATCTTGTGATAGTTTTTGTCTATCTTTTAGAACTATGTTTCCTACATCTCCTATGCCTAAACCATCTACTAAAACTTTTCCAGATGTTACATGTCCTGTGAATTTTGCTTCATTTTCATTTAGTTCTAGTACTTTTCCATTTTCAGTTAAGAATATGTTTTCTGGTGGTACTCCTATTGATCTTGCTGTTTCTGCATGTGCTATTAATTGTCTAAATTCTCCATGAACTGGTATGAAAAATTTTGGTTTTACAAGTGTTAGCATTAATTTTTGTTCTTCTTGGCAAGCATGTCCTGATACATGGATGTCTTGAAGTGCATTGTATATAACTTCTGCACCTATTCCCATTAAGTCATCTATTACTTTTGATATATATTTTTCATTTCCTGGTATTGGGTTTGCTGAAATTATTATTAAGTCATTTGGTGTTATTTGAACTTTTTTGTGTTCTCCTGCTGCCATTCTTGTTAATGCAGACATTGGTTCACCTTGGCTACCTGTTGTGATTATAACTAGATTATCATCAGCATATGATTTTATACTATCTATATCTATAAAAACATTGTCTGGAACTTTGATGTATCCAAATTTTCTTGCTGTTTCTATCATATTGCACATGCTTCTTCCACATACTGCTATTTTTCTTTTATATTTTACAGCTGAGTTTACTATTTGCTGAACTCTGTGTACATTTGATGAGAATGTTGCAACAACTATTCTTTTTGTACAATTTACAAAAAGTTTGTCAAGCACATCTCCTACTGTGCTTTCAGACATTGTGTATCCTTTTCTTTCAGCATTAGTACTATCAGACATAAGTGCAAGAACACCTTTGTTTCCTAGTGTTGCAAGTCTTCCTAAGTCTATTATTTCTCCATCTATTGGTGTGTAGTCAACTTTGAAGTCTCCTGTGTGTACAACAGTACCAACCGGTGTGTGTATAGCTAGTGCACAGGCATCTGGTATGCTGTGTGTTATTTTTATAAATTCAACTTTCATTGAACCTAGTGTAATTGTTTGTCCTGGTCTTACTTCTTTTAGTTTTGTGCTTCTTAATAAATTATGTTCTTCTAGTTTATTAGATATTAGTCCTACTGTTAGTTTTGTTGCATATATTGGTACATTAATTTGTTTTAAGAAATATGGTATTCCACCTATGTGGTCTTCATGTCCATGTGTTATAACCATTCCTCTTATTTTATCTTTGTTTTTTTCTAGGTATGTTATATCTGGTATAACTAAGTCTACACCTAGCATATCATCTTCTGGGAATCCTAATCCACAGTCAACAATAACAATATCATTCTCATATTCAAATACTGTAATGTTTTTTCCAATTTCTAATAATCCACCTAGTGGAATTATTTTTAAATTAGATTTCTTAAATACTCCTTTCTCTTCTTTCTTAACCCTGTTTTGTCTAGGTTGTCTTGGTCTTCTTGTTTTCTCTTTTACTAAATTTTCTTCCATTATTAAAAAATCTCTCCTCCTCAAAAAATCTTTTGATTTATTCTTATGCTCCTAAAAGCTCCCCTCTTAACTATTCTAATATCCGCACATAAATCCAGAACAAAATCTCCATTTGTCCCTAAATAATACTACCACTTAAATTTTCCGAATCCTACTTTTAATAAACATATATTATAAATCTCAATCTGGCCTCTAAAAGGCACCACTTTTGTAATTATACTACTTTTTTTTGCAAAAGTCAAATCTAATAAAAAAAACGGCATAATAGGCATAGATTTAACTATGCCACTATACCTTTTTGTCTTATAGTATATTTTATTTTTGTTCATTCTCAGAACTGTCCACAACTTCAGGGATATCTGTTCTTATTGAAATTACGGCACGAAGAGAATTTTCAAGGTTTCTCGAAAAACCTCCAGAACCAAATAATCCTGAATATGAAGTTACTGAACCTTTACTCACCATTCCTGGTCCAAAAAAGGCCTGACTTCCCGTTCCAGTTACAGCACGAGAAGCTAACCAATAATTTATATCATTTGCCTCTCCAAATATTAATGTTTTGGTTGTAGTTGTGCTATCCGTTAGTATTGACATTCCTGACTGAGTACTACTGCTAACTGTTGAATCCGCTACATACGCATACCCATTTAGATTATATTCTCCCAAAACTGTTCCGTTATTTTCTATTCCATCTGGATTTGCCGGGTCATAAAACATTCCACTTTTCTTATCTTTATTATAATCCACAATTTTGCTCCACAAATCTTCTATATCTATTAATTTTGTTGTTAGATTTTCTGTTATATTCCATGTACTTCCTGATAATATATACATTCCAGCAGTTGGTGTGTATTGAACGCATGCATTTACATCATCTATTGTCATTCCCCTTGCATCTTCTCCGTAAATTTCCACACACATTCTGTTAATTTCTTCTATACAGTTATTATATGCTGCTGCTCCATATAATTGCATCTTTTCTGTTGTTGGTGTTTTTGTTGTTAATAATAATGTTTCATTTGTTCCATTATTATTTGAATCCTCAATTCCTAATACTACCCATCTTGTATCTGTATCGCTATGTATTATTTGTGCATGCTCCGCTGCATCTGGGCCTGTATATCCTGCTGCTTTTTCCATACTTATGCTTGAGCTTCCTGTTCCAGTTGTTGGAACATATCTTAACTCATCACCTATTTTTAAAGCTGTATTACAATGGCTACATGTTAAATCATCACCATTTCTCTGCCAATTATGAATTTCTGGGATTGAAACCTTTCCTGCCATATAGTCTTCAATTGAATCATAATTCTTCCCATTAGCCTTGATTCCACTCATTTTACTCTCATCTTCATATGCTGTTTTGAATTTGTCTCCTGTTGTTTTCGCAGTTCCTAGTAAATCACTTTGAATTACCACTTGTACTACTACCCCAACTAAAATTAGCATCACAATAATTGTAATAATTAATGCAATTAGCGTAATTCCTTTGTTTTTCTTCATTATTTCTCATCCTTTCACAAAAATATATATTAATTTTACACAAAGGCTCAGTTTTTTTCAATATGTTTTGCTATTATTACAAAAATGTAATATAACTGTAATATTTTTGTAACATTTATGTATTGATTTTTCTTTTTATATAAACAGGAAACCCCGGAAGGGAAATTGCTTCCCTCCGGGGTTGATATGTGGTGACTTTTAAGCGATTTTTATGACAAGAACATTGCTATCAGTTCTGGATATCTGATATCCAAACACTTCAGCTTCTTTTACAGCTTCAGGGTCAAGGTTGTAAACATACTTATCATCCTTGGTCTTCAAAAGCTGTACACTGCCACCATCTTCTACATAGCTACGAATTGCATTGTTAATTATTGTAACAGAATCCGCATAGCATATCGTTTGACTCATCCGTTCATCCAGCTCTAGTTTCCGCTTTGCCTCATGGCTCTTTACAGCCTCATCAGCAGGCATCACAATGCTGGTTTTCTTTTTTTCTACAACTTCGTTCTGAGACTTTGTAGATTTGAACATAGGCACAAACTCCTTGTTTAATAAAGTATTTCATA
This sequence comes from uncultured Clostridium sp., assembly GCA_900554635.1. Lineage (GTDB taxonomy): Bacteria > Bacillota > Clostridia > TANB77 > CAG-508 > UMGS1781. Next base: position 11,785 of record USHY01000014.1, read on the forward strand.
TGCTAAATGCACATGATTTTATTATTATAGCATGTTTACATAAGATTTTCAATAGTTTTAGAAAAATTTTATGTAATTTTTTATTTACAGCTCTGTTCTTCCTAACAAAAAATCTATTGCACTTATCTGTTTTATTCCATTGTAATTATTAGTTTCATAATCAAGTGTTATTATATATTTTCTATAATGATCAGATATTGCTGCTAAAGGTTTTAGCTCTCGTTCTAATGTTGCTTTATCCCTTACTGAAAGTGCTACTTGTATATATATGTAATCATCTTCCGTTTCTACAATAAAGTCTATTTCAGTTGCATCATTTTTCCCAATATATACTCTATAATTTTTTCGTTTTAATTCTAAGAAAATTACATTTTCCAATATATGTCCTAAATTTCTATCATAAGATTTTCCCAACAGATATGTTTTTAGCCCTAAGTCTGATAAATAATATTTTTCCTGTGTTTTTAGTAGTTGTTTTCCTTTAATATCATATCTATTCACTTTGTACAATATATAACTTTCCAATAAACTATTCAAGTATTCTTCTATTGTATGAACTGAATTTTTTCTTCCTGCTGATGAGAGTGTGTCACTAATTTTCTTTGTTGAAACATTTGATCCTATATTATCAAATAGGAATCTACACATGCTTTCTAAAATCAATGGGTCATTAATCTTTTTCCTATTTATTACATCTTTCATAATAACAGTGTTATATATACTCTCTAAATAAGATATTTTATCTGTAGAATTTTCTAAGTTAATTAAATACGGAAATCCACCATAAACTATATAATCATTATATTTTTTTAATTCATCTGTCTCACCATAATAACTAATATACTCCTTAAATGATAATGGTAAAACATGAATTTGTATATATCTTCCTGTAAGGTATGTAGCAAGTTCACCTGATAACATATATGAATTTGATCCGGTAATGTATATATCTAAATACTCTCTTAAAAATAAACTGTCTACACATTTTTGAAACTCTGGTACATTTTGTATTTCATCTAAAAAAATATAGTTCATTTTTTTAGGATCAGCTTTTTCTATTATGTATTCATGTAACTTATTAGAATTCAATAGATAATTATAACTATTGTCATCAAAATTAATTGAAATTATATTTTTTTCATCAATGCCTTCTTCTACTATTTTTTTTCTAAACTCATTTAAAATTGTTGACTTTCCACATCTTCTAATTCCTGTTAAAACTTTGATTATTCTCTTTTCTTTTAAACTTTCCAGTTTTTCTATATATTCTTTACGATATATTGTTTTCATTCCCATCACCAATTTAATTATATTATATACTAGACACTTTGTCAAGTTTTTGCTCAAATGAGCAAAAACTTTTGGTTTTTCGACACTTTTCGCTCAAAAATGCAAAAAAGGTCCGTATTTTTGTGGACCTTTTGGAATTTATTTTGCATAATCAATTGCTCTTGTTTCTCTTATTACATTTACTTTTATTTGTCCTGGATATTCCATTTCATTTTCAACTTTCTGAGCAACTTCTCTTGCCATTGTTACCATTTGGCTATCTGATACTTTTTCTGGTTTTACAACTAGTCTAATTTCACGACCTGCTTGTATTGCATATGATTTTTCTACTCCTTCAAATGAATCTGCAATTTCTTCTAGTTTTTCTAGTCTCTTAATATATGCTTCTAGTGTTTCTCTTCTAGCTCCTGGTCTTGATGCTGATATTGCATCTGCTGCTTGTATTAGTACAGCTTCTAGTGATTTTGGTTCAACATCTCCATGGTGTGCTTCAACTGCATTTAAAATTATGTCGTTTTCTTTATATTTTTTCAATACATCAACACCAATTTGAACATGAGTTCCTTCCATATCATGGTCTAGGGCTTTTCCTATATCATGTAATAACCCTGCTCTTCTTGCAATTTTAGGATCTAGGCCTAGTTCTTCTGCCATTATTCTAGCTAAGTTTGATACTTCAATAGAATGGTTTAAAACATTTTGTCCATAACTTGTTCTGTATTTTAGTTTTCCAAGAAGTTTTACTAGGTCTGGATGTAAGCCGTGTACTCCTGTTTCCATTACGGCTCTTTCTCCTTCTTCTTTAATTGTTTCTTCAACTTCTTCTTTAGCCTTTTCAACCATTTCCTCAATTTTAGCTGGATGAATTCTTCCATCTTCTATTAATTTTTCTAGTGCAATTCTTGCTACTTCCCTTCTTAATGGGTCAAATCCTGAAAGAATTACTGCTTCAGGAGTATCATCTATTATTAAGTCTATTCCTGTTAATGTCTCTAATAGTTTAATGTTACGCCCTTCACGACCTATTATTCTTCCTTTCATGTCATCATTTGGAAGTGCAACTACTGATACTGTTGTTTCTGATGTGTGGTCTGCTGCACATTTTTGTATTGTGTAACTAATTATTTCCCTTGCTTTTTTATTAGCTGTTTCTTTAATTGATGTTTCTGCTGCTTTTATTAATGCTGCTTTTTCATCACTTAATGTTCTATCTAATTGTTGTAGCAAAATCTTTTTTGCTTCATCTTTAGATAAGCCAGCTATTCTTTGAAGTTCTGCTATTTGTTTGTCATATACTTCTTCTAAGCTTTTTTTCTTTTTGTCTACATCTTGAATTGTTCTTTCAAGTTCTTTTTCCTTTCTTTCAAAACTATCAGAACGCCTTTCTAATGCTTCTTCCCTTTGAAATAATCTTTTTTCTTGTTGTTGTACTTCGCCTCTTCTTTCTTTAATCTCATTTTCTAATTCATTTTTGGTTTGTAAAACCTCTTCCTTAGCTTTTAGAATTTCTTCTTTTCTTGCATTTTCCGCTTCTTTTTTGGCATTTGCTAAAATTCTATTTGCTTCATTTTCCGCACTTTTGATTTTAGACTCAGCTGATTTTTTTCTAATTACTATTCCTACTGGAATAAAAACAGCTGCTGAGATAAGAAAGGTGATTATGGCAATTACTGTTGAATTCATATAAACACCTCTTTACTTATTAAATTTTCAATGTTCAGATTTATATATATTTTATAATTTTTTATATATTAATTTCTGTACTATTCTATTTTACCTTTAATCTTTGTCCATGTCAATAGAATTAGTGAAAATATTTTGCTAAAAAATTCCTTTAAATATTTCTTTTTTCGTTTTTTTATGATAAAATGTAGCAAGTGATGTATGTTATAGGGAGTTGATTATATGGATTTAAAAAGATGTGCAAGATGTGGCTGTTTTTTCGCATCTTCAGGTAGTGTTTGTTCTAATTGTGAGACAAAAGATAAACAAGATATTTATACTTTAAATAACTTTATAGTAAATTCTCCTTCTGAATTATCTATTGATAGTTTATCTTTTGGTACAGGAGTTTCAGCTAAGAATATTAATCGCTTTATTGAAAACAATAGCATTTCTAATTTTTAAAATATAATAGAAGGTCTTAAGTTGTTTAAACTTAAGACTTTTTATTGTAGTTCATTACTTAATGTTTTTACTGCTTTTGTTTCTATTCTTGATACATATGAACGCGATATTCCTAAAATCTCGGCAACTTCATTTTGCGTTTTTGGTTTCTTTCCTCCGAAGTCCAAATCTTAATTCTATTATTATTTGCTCTCTTTTATTCAAAACTTGCTTTATTTTTTCAAATATTTGTCTCATTTTTAATTTAAAATCTATTTCCTCTTCTATATTTTTATTATCGCTTTCTAATATGTCTATTAACGATATTTCATTATCATCCTTATCTTTACCTATTGGTTCATTCAAATATACCTCTGAACTTACTTTCTTGTTTGAACGCAAAAACATTAATATTTCATTTTCAATACATCTTGCAGCATATGTTGCTAATCGCACATTTTTATCTAGGTTGAATGTATTTATGCCTTTAATTAATCCTATTGTTCCAATTGAGATTATATCATCCATTTCTAAATTTGGTATGTTGTATTTTTTACTAATATGAGCTACGAGCCTCAAATTTCGCTCTATTAGAACATTTCTAGCCTCCTCATCACCTTCCATGTACAATTCCAAATACCTTTTTTCTTCTTCAGGAGATAAAGGTTCTGGAAACAAATTATTATTTGATATGTATCCTAAAACGAAAAAAGCTGTTTTGCAAAATTCTATAAAGCTTGTTAATAAAATAAACAAATCAAGCACCTCCATTTATCTATAACAAATTATATGTTACAAATAAATAAATGTGCCTGGACTTCTAAATTAATTTTTCAATTTCCCTATAAATTTTTTCTTGGACATCCTCAATTGCAACTTTTCCTGCGTTTTTGCTCATTTGATTTAGTTTTGCTTGATTTGTTAAAATTCCTGTTATTTTGCTGTTTAGCTCATCTGGATTTAAGTTTTTATCTAGTATAATCTCGGCTGCACCTATGTTTGCTAGTACTTTTGCATTGTATTCTTGATGATTTTCCGTTGCATATGGATATGGTATAAAAATTGCTGGTTTATTGCATTTTGCAACTTCCGTTATTGTCATGGCTCCACTTCTTGCTACTACTAAGTCTGCAAAATTTAGCATTTCCTCCATGTTGTATATGTATGGAACTATTTTTGCATTATAATCATTTGTTATGTTTTTTCTCATCTCTTCATAGTTCTTTTTGCCTACTGCCCATATTATTTGGTAATCTTTGTTTTTTTGGTTATTTATAATATCCATAAAACATTTGTTGATTGATTCTGCTCCTTGGCTTCCTCCAAATACAAGTGCTGTTGGTAGTTTGTTGTTTATATGTAATTCTTCTCTTATTTTACTTTTTTGTTCTTCAGTTAAGTTGATTTTGTTTATTTTTGTTGGTGTTCCTGTAACAACTATATTTTTAGCTTTTGGTAATCTCTTTTTAGCATCTTCAAATCCCACTAGTACTGTATTTACTTTTTTAGATAAAACCTTAACAGCCACACCTGGAAAAGCATTACTTTCATGTATTAATGTTGGTATGCAGTATTTAAAAGCATTTGAAAATACTGGCCCACATATGTACCCACCTGTGCCAATTACTATATCTGGTTTTATTTCTTTTATTATATTTTTCGCAGTTTTATAACTTTTTAAAGTTTTGCAGGCATTTTTAAAATTGCTAAAGCTTATTTTTCTCTTAATTCCATAAGCTTCTATTGTTTTTAACTTATATCCTGCTCTTGGTACTAAGTCATTTTCTAGTCCACGCGGAGTTCCTACAAAAGTTATTTCAGCATCTGGGTTATGCTTTTTAATAACATTTGCAATTGCTATTCCTGGGTTTATATGCCCACCTGTTCCTGCTGCTGCTATTATTACCTTCATCTTTTTCCTCCTATATTTTGTTTGTTTGCCTTGAAATATTTAGTAACACTCCGTACTGAAGCAAGTAATATTATTAGTGATGTTCCTCCATAACTAAAGAAAGGCAAAGCAATTCCTGTTACTGGCATTGATGATGTTACAACCGCTATGTTTATTATTGCCTGGAATCCAATCAATGCTGTTATTCCACAAGCAAGTAAGCTTCCAAACATATCTGGAGCTTTCATTGCTGTTACAATTCCTCTCCATATGAAAATTCCAAATAGCAACATTACAAATATGCAACCTATAAATCCTAATTCTTCGGCTACAACTGCAAATATATAGTCATTATGTGGTTCTGATATGTATAAGTATTTTTGCCTACTGTTTCCAAGTCCTACACCAAATAATCCTCCTGAGCCTATTGCATATAAACCTTGTATGATTTGCCAACCTGTGCCTAATGGGTCTTTCCATGGGTCAATAAACGCAAAAAGTCTTTGTATTCTATCTGGTCTTACATTAAAGTATTTAGCTAAGATAAATAAGGCTGTGCCCCCTACTGTGCCTCCTATCCCTCCAAAAACAAGGAATGGCCATACTTTACACCCTGCTACTAGCATCATAACAGAAATTGTAAGTACTATTACAATTGATGCACTTAAGTGTGATTGTACAACTAAAATAATGATTAATGCAGGTACTGCAAATAATATTGGTTTGAAAAAGCCTTTTCCTAGACTTTTCAAATCACTTCTGTGTTTTGTAAGGTATCCTGCATAAAATATTATTAAACCAATTTTTGTGATTTCTGATGGTTGTATTTGTTTAAATATCGGAAATTTTATCCATCGCAATGCTCCGTTTACATCTATACCAATTCCCGGTATTAATACTGCTGCTGATAAGATTGTTGATACAATTAATATAATGTTACAGAATTTTTCTAAAACTCTATAGTCTATTCTTGAAATTACAAGCATTACTATAATTCCTAGTACTGCCGCAAAGGCCTGTTTGCTAACATATGTGTAACTGCTTGATGTTGTTGATAGCGCTAATGGTGAACTTGCTGATAGTACCATTGTTACTCCCATTCCTAGTAATACTAGCACTACCAAAAACAATATGAAATCAAATGATTTATTTTTATCACTATTTGTTTTTATTTTCATAATTACCTCTTTTATATAATATGTTTCATTTGTTTATATAGAACAAAGCCCTATGATGCACAGCATTAATGTAAATACACAAAATACTGAAACAACTTTATTCTCTTTCCAGCCTGATAACTCAAAATGGTGATGTAATGGTGCCATTTTGAAAAGTCTTTTTCCTCCAGTCTTTTTAAAGTAAAACACTTGCATAACTACTGATATTGTTTCAACTACTGGTATAGCTGCAATAATTAATAGTATTAGTGGCATTCGTAAATATAATGCCATTGCTGAAATTACACCTCCGAAGTAGTAATGAGCCTGTATCTCCCATAAATACTTTGGCTGTATTTAAGTTGAAAATTAAAAATCCAAGGCATGCTCCAACAATTATACTTCCAAATACTACTATTTCTTTTACATCTAAAATAATTGCAATAACAGTTAAGCATGTTGTTATAATTGCTGCAACACTTGTGCTTAGTCCATCTATTCCATCTGTTAGGTTTACTGCATTAGTAGTTCCAAGCATTACAAAAATTGCAAAAGGTATATAAAACAAAACTGGTAGTATTACTTCTTTTTTTAAGAATGGAATAATTGTTGCTGTCCCTAAATTTACCCCTTTTAACAAGTACAATGTAAACAATACAGCTATTATAAGAAGGCCAAGCATTTTGCTTGAAGGTTTTAGCCCTTTTGTGTTTTTTAATACTAACTTTTTATAGTCATCTATAAATCCTATAAGTCCAAATCCAATTGATATTAGAAGCAATGGTAAAAGTCTTTCTCCAACTTCTTTGTCAGTTTTTGAATAATAAATATAGCCACCTATTGTACCTATAATTATTCCGAAGGGCTATGATTAATCCCCCCATTGTTGGAGTTCCTTTTTTGCCTAAATGACTCTCTGGTCCTTCTTCTCTTTCTATTTGGCCTATTTTGAATTTTCTAAGAATTGGTATTATAAATATTGCTAGAATAACTGTTGCAAAAAAAGACACAAACAGTATTCTTGTTTGGAAATACAATTAAATTACCTCCTTTATTATTTCTCTTTCATCGTAATGCTTTTTTACTCCATTTATTTCTTGATATGTTTCATGGCCCTTTCCTGCTAAAACAATAATATCGTTTTTTGTTGCCATATTTATTGCATATTTTATTGCTTCTGTTCTATCTACTATAGTTATATATTTCCCTTTTGATTTCTTTGCTCCTACTTCTATTTCCTGTACAATGCTCTCTGGCTTCTCTGTTCTAGGATTATCTGATGTTATTATTGTAAAATCTGCAATGCTTGCTGAAATTTGTCCCATAATAGGTCTTTTTGTTTTGTCCCTATCTCCTCCACAGCCAAATACAGAAATTACATTACCTCTAGTATAGCTTTTTACTGCACTTAATATGCTTTGTAAACTTTCTGGTGAGTGTGCATAATCTATCATTATTGTTAATCCCTTTTTATTATCTACTAATTCACTTCTTCCAGGAACTCTTACTTTTAGCAATGCTTCTTTTATGGTTTCAGCATTAGCTCCTAAAGCTGTGGTTGCACAAATTGCTGCAAGTGAATTATATACACTAAATCTGCCTGGTATTCCAGTTTTTACCCTTTCATTCTTACCATCTATTTTAACTTTGAAATCTACACTTGAATTAGTTATTGTAATATCCTTTGCAAGTAAGTCTGTTTCATTATCTATTCCATAGGATTTTACATCTTTGTTTGGTAATAGTTTTTTGATTTTTGACACCCTAAAATCATCTGCATTTATGAAACAGATTTTGCTCATTTCCATTAATTTTAATTTTGAATTGAAATAATCCTGCATATCTGGATGTTCATGTTCACTTATGTGGTCTTCTGAGAAGTTTGTAAAAATTCCAATATCAAAATCACATCCATCTACTCTATGTAATTTTAGTGATTGTGAGGATACTTCCATTACTACACAATCCACTTTTTCTTCTACCATTTCAGCAAAAAGTCTTTGCAATTCAATGCTATCTGGTGTTGTTCTTGAGCTTTCCCCTAGATTTTTGCTACCTATATAATTTGCAACTGTACCAATGAGTCCAACTTTTTTGCCTTGTGTTTCTAAAATTTCCTTAATCATAAATGATGTTGTTGTTTTTCCTTTTGTCCCAGTGATTCCAATTAATTTAAACTTTCTCGAAGGATTTTGATAAAAGTTACAAGCAACTTTAGCTGCTGCAATTCTAGTATCTGGTGCCATTACTATTGTTACATCCGAAGTTATATCACTTTTATTTAGCTTTGCACCTTCTTGAATCATAATAGCCTTTGCGCCATTAGCTATAGCTTGTTTAATGTATTTATGTCCATCAGTTTCAAATCCAACAATGGCTATGAACATAGTATTATTGCTTATCTTTCTTGAATCGCTTTCTATTCCTGTAATATCTATATCTAAATCGCCTTTTGCTTTTAGTCCTTCTATACCTGAAATCATTGATTTTAACTTCATATTTTTTCCTCCTTGAAAGTTTCATTTTCTTATTCAGAAATATTTTAAATTACCATTATCTATTATAATATTTTTTTTCCAATTTGTATAGTTATTTAGCAAAATTTGTGTGTTTTTTAGTTAATTATATACTTAAAAATAAATAAATAGAACCTATTTTATTAGGTTCTATTTATTTATTTCTTCCCTATAATACTGGGAAATTAATTCATCCAATTCTATGCTTATCTTATAAATTTTTTCGTATTTTTCTTCGTTTAAAATGCTATTATTTAGTTCTTCTCTTAGTTTAAGGATTTGTTTATTTACCATATTTGCACTCTCCTTTTTTTCTAATGTTTAATTTCATTCTTGGGAAAAACTAGATTTTTTCTATACAATAAAATACCATATTTTTACAGAAAAATCAATATAAAAACAGCAAAAAATTGTATTTTTTTATTATTTTCGTATGTCTTTTTTCTTTATATTTCAATGCTATACTCTATTTTTTGTTGTAATATTTCGTATTTTTTCATATTTACTCGTTTTACGACATATTTTTTGTACATTTTTCTGCAATTTAAGACCTTTTTCACAAAATAAAAAAGAGCATATGCTCTTTCTTATTAGTACTTTTTTACTCAATTCCATATTTCTTTTTGAATTTGTCTGCTCTTCCACCTGTTGTATCTCTTTTTAAGTTACCTGTCCAAAAAGCATGGCAATTAGAGCATATATCTACTTTTAAATCTTTTTTTGTTGAACCAACAGTGTACACTTTTCCACATGCACAAGTTATTGTTGTTTCACCATATTGTGGTTGTATTTCTTTTTTCATTTCGATTTCACTCCTTTTAAATATTTTTTGCTGTTTAAAATGTTATTTTCTTTTAGTATTTACCTCAGAGTCTTGTTTTGTTTGAATAGTATTTACAACAGTTTTGTATGATACTACTCTGTTTAGTTTTGAAATAATGCTACACAAACACGCAACAACTAATATTACTAAACATATTTTTTTCCATGATTTTGCAAGCATTTCTTTCATCTCCTTTATACTAATTCGATTATAACTCTTTCAGCTGCATCTCCTCTTCTTGGACCCATTTTATATATTCTAGTATATCCGCCTTGTCTTCCTGCATATTTTTCTGCCATTTCTCCAAAAAGTTTTGCTGGTAAGTCTATTTTATTTCCTTCGCTGTCTTTTACCTTGTTTGTTCTAGCCATTATTTTTCTTCTTGCATTTAGTCTTGTTGGCATATCTTTTTGTCTTTTTTCCATAGTTTCAACTTTAACTACTCTTAAATATTCTTTACCATTTTTACTTGTAACTTTTTCAAGTTCTTTATTACCTTTACTATCTAATTTTGCTTTTACAACTTTTGTTTCAACTGTTTCAAAGTTGTCTTTTTCTTTTATAGCAATAGCTATTAGGTTTTCAGCTAAGCTTCTTACTTCTTTAGCTCTAGCTTCTGTTGTTTCCACTCTTCCATTTACTAATAAGTCAGTTGTTAAGTTTTTAAGCATTGCCATTCTTTGGTCTGTTGTTCTTCCTAATTTTCTAGCCACTTTTTTCAGCCTCCTCTTTTAATTATTCTTCTTCAGAAGCAAAATCTAATTCTAATGAATGTAATTTATTTATAACCTCATCTAATGATTTTTTACCTAAATTTCTTACTTTCATCATATCTGCTTCTGTCTTATTTGCTAAGTCTTGCACTGTTGATATATTTGCTCTTTTTAAGCAATTGTATGACCTTACTGATAATTCTAAGTCTTCAATTGGCATTTCTAATATTCTTTCTCTCTTTGATTCAGCTTTTTCTACCATTACTTTTGTATTTCTAGCTGTTTCAGAAAGATCTATGAATAATTCCAAATGTCCTGTCATAACTTTTGCTGCTAAACTTAAGGCTTCATAAGCCTTTAGACTTCCATCTGTCCACACTTCGATTGTTAGTTTATCATAGTCAACTGTTTGCCCAACTCTAGTGTTTTCTACTGTGTAGTTTACTTTCTTTACTGGTGTAAATATAGAGTCTATTGGTAATACATCTATTGCTTGATTTGGAACTTTATTCTTTTCTGCAACATTGTATCCTCTTCCTCTATCAACTGTCATTTCCATTTTTAAAGAACCACCTTCAGCTACAGTTGCTATATGTAAGTCTGGATTTAATATTTCTATAGATGAATCTGTTATTATATCCCCTGCTTTAACTTCGCCTTCGCCTTTATAGTCTATTTTTATAGTTTTTACTTCATTATCGTGCATCTTTAATCTTACACTTTTTAAGTTTACTATAATATCTGGTACATCTTCTACTACATTTGGTATGCTAGAGAACTCATGCAAAACACCTTCGATTTTTACGCTTGTTATAGCTGCTCCTGGTAATGATGATAAAAGTATTCTTCTTAAAGAATTTCCTATTGTCATTCCATATCCTCTCTCCAATGGTTCACATACGAATTTTCCATAGCTTTCATCTTCATTTATTGCTAGGCACTCAATATTTGGTTTTTCAAATTCAATCATTAATTTTAACCTCCTAATTTAGTTTTGTATTTAGAATTTTAAATACATAAAATTCTAAATTCCAAACTCTAAATTTTAAACTCTATTTAGAATATAATTCTACAATTAAGTGTTCTTCAACTGGAATATCTACATCTTCTCTTGATGCTAGTCTAATTACTTTTATTTGTAATTTATCATTATCTTTTTCCATCCATTCTGGAATTGGTCTTGCTTTATTAGCTTCGATGTTTTCTTTTATTGTTTTATTATCTTGTTTATTTTCTCTAACTGTAATTACATCTCCTGCTTTTATTAGGTATGATGGTATATCAACCTTTTGACCATTTACATCAAATTGTCCATGGTTTACTAATTGTCTTGCTTGTGCTCTGGATGTTCCAAAGCCTGCTCTATATACTACATTATCTAATCTGCTTTCTAATATTTGTAGTAAATTTTCACCTGTAATTCCTTTTTTATTTTCAGCCATTTCGAAGTATTTTCTGAATTGTTTTTCTCCTACTCCGTAAAATGATTTTGTTTTTTGTTTTTCTCTTAATTGTGTTCCGTATTCAGATAATTTCTTTTTACCTTGTCCGTGTTCTCCTGGTGCATAGTTTCTTCTTGTTACACTGCATTTATCTGTATAACATCTTGAACCTTTTAAGAACAATTTTTGCCCTTCTCTACGGCAAATACGACATTGTTCGTCTTTATATCTTGACATTTCCTTTCCTCCTTATTCTATACTCTTCTTCTTTTTGGTGGTCTACAACCATTATGTGGGATTGGTGTTACATCTTTTATTGCTGTTATTTCAAGTCCTGCTGTTTGAAGTGATCTTATTGCTGCTTCTCTTCCTGAACCAGGTCCTTTTACAAATACTGCAACACTTTTCAATCCATGTTCCATTCCTGCTTTTGCAGCTGTTAAAGCAGCTTCTCCTGCAGCAAATGGTGTGCTTTTTCTTGAACCTTTGAATCCTAGTTCTCCAGCACTTGCCCATGAAATTACATTTCCTCTTTCATCTGTTATTGTAACAATTGTATTATTAAAACTAGAATGAATATGTGCTTCACCTTTTTCAATGTTTTTTCTGTCTCTTCTTCTAGTTACTTTTTGTGTTGTTGGTTTTGCCATTTTAAGTTTTTCCTCCTTAAATCTTAATATTTATGTTGTTCCTGTACAACATTTATTTATTACTTACTGCTTTTTTTGCTTACTACTTTTCTTGGACCTTTTCTTGTTCTTGCATTTGTTTTTGTTCTTTGTCCTCTAACTGGTAAGCCTTTTTTATGTCTTGTTCCTCTAAAGCATCCTATTTCAACTAATCTTTTAATATTTAAAGCTACTTCTCTTCTTAAGTCACCTTCAACTTTGTATCCTTCCATAGCTTTTCTGATATCTTGTACTTGATCATCTGTTAAATCTTTAACTCTGATATCTGGGTTTACATTAGCTGCTGCTAATATTTTGTTAGAACTTGCTCTACCTATTCCATAGATATATGTTAGTCCTATTTCAACTCTTTTTTCTTTTGGTAAGTCAACACCTGCTATACGTGCCATAATTTTCTTTCACCTCTTTAATTTATTTCTTTTTGGATTGTATATATTAATAAATAAAAATAGATATTCTTAATATTTTAAGACAGCCGCACTATTTTTATATATTAGCAAAATTAATTACCCTTGTCTTTGTTTGTGTTTAGGGTTTTCACAAATTACTCTTGTAACACCTTTTCTTTTAATTACTTTGCATTTTTCACACATTTTCTTTACTGATGGTCTTACTTTCATTTTTCTTCACCTCATTAAATAATAGTTTTATTTATCTCTCCATGTGATTCTACCTTTTGTCAAATCGTATGGTGATAATTCTAATTTTACTTTATCGCCTGGAAGGATTTTTATATAGTTCATTCTAAGTTTTCCTGAAATATGTGCTAATACTTGATGTCCATTTTCAAGTTCTACCTTAAATTCTGTATTTGGTAAACTTTCAACTACTCTTCCTTCAACTTCTATAACATCTTCTTTAGACAATTTTCGTTCCTCCTATAAATTTTCTAAAATTTACATTACATAACTTGTTTATTATACACTATTTTCTCTAAATTGTCAATATTTCCGGCTCTTTTTCTGTAATTAAAATTGTATTTTCATAATGTGCCGCTAAACTTCCATCTTCTGTTATTATTGTCCAGCCATCATCTAATTGGCAAATATCTGGTTTTCCCATAATTACCATTGGTTCTACGGCTATTGTCATTCCTGGGACTAATCTTGTTCCTTTTCCTGCTGGTCCAAAGTTTGGAACCTCTGGTTCTTCATGCATTTGTCTTCCAATTCCATGTCCCTCAAATTCTCTAACAACAGAATATCCATTTTTATTTACAAATTCACCTATGGCATGTGAAATATCACCTATTCTATTTCCTGCCTTTGCAAATTTTATGCCTTCAAAAAAGGCTTGTTTTGTAGTTTCAACTAGTCTTTTGGCTTCTGAAGTTGTGTTTCCTACAATATATGTTCTTGCACAGTCTCCATGGAATCCATTTTTATATACAACTAAGTCAACACTTACTATGTCTCCTTCTTTTAAAATAAGCTTTTTAGAAGGAATTCCATGAATAACTACATCATTTATTGAAATACATAAAGTTGCTGGAAATGGTGCTACTCCTTTTTCATAATGTGGATAATTTTTTTGTGCTGGGATAGCATTATTATCTAAAATAAATTTCTCTGCAGCTTTATCAAGTTCAATTGTTGATATTCCTGGTTTTATTAAGCTTTCGACTAATTTTTGAGTTTGAGAAGCTATTTTTGAAGCTTCTCTCATTAACTCAATTTCTCTTTTTGATTTTATCTCCACCATTTTTTATACCTCTATTTTTAAGTACATTTCTATTTTCTTAAAGATTCTTCTACTTCTTTAGCAACATCATAAGATGTTCTACCAGCTTTGTCTCCTGCTTTTTCTGTTCTTAATACATTTTTTGCTTCATAGTACTTAATAAGTTCTTCTGAAGTTTTTTTATACACTTCAAGTCTATTTTGAACAACTTCTGGTTTTTGGTCTTCTCTTTGATATAATTCTCCACCACATTTATCGCATATTCCTTCTTGTTTTGGTGGGTTAAATACTACATTATAGATTTCATTGCATCCTCTACAACTTCTTCTATTTGCTATTCTTTCTACTATTTCATCAAATGGTACTTCGATATTTAAAGCCATATCTACTTTGTTTCCTTTTGAACTTAATAGTTCATCTAATACTTTAGCCTGATTTTCTGTTCTTGGGAATCCATCTAATATTGCTCCATTTTGAACATCATTTTCTTCCATTCTTTTTTCAAGCATTTTAACAGTAATTTCATCTGGAACAAGTTCTCCCTTATCCATGTATGATTTTGCTTCTTTTCCAAGTTCTGTTTCATTTTTTAAATTTTCTCTGAATAAGTCTCCTGTTGAAATATGAGCTAATTTAAGATTTTCAGCTAATATTTTTCCTACTGTTCCTTTTCCACTTCCGTGGAGCTCCTAATAATACTATAAACATATTACATTCTCCTTTTTTTACGGCAATATGGAACGACTAAAAAACGTCGTTCCTCATATTTACTCTAAAAATCCTTTATAGTGTCTCATTACTAATCTTGATTCTAGTTGTTGTACTGTTTCTAGCGCAACACCTACTACGATTAATATTGATGTTCCTCCAAAGGTTATATTTAATTTTGTAAAGCTTAAAAGCATTGGTAAAATAGCAATTAAACTTAAGAACATACCACCAAATAATGTTAATTTTTTCATTATTGATGATAGGTATTCTGTTGTAGGTTTACCTGCTCTAATACCTGGTATGAAACCACCATTTTTCTTTATGTTACTTGATACTTCTGCTGGATTAAATGTTGCATAAGTATAGAAGTAAGTAAATGCTACTATTAATAGCAAATATACTAAAGCATTTGCGATTGTATATCCAATTCCAAATTGTGCTGATGAAGTTGACATTGAGAATTTATATACTCCTGCCCAGAATCCTGAAGCTGTAGCAATATTGCTATTGAACATTGGAATTATCATTGCTGGGAATGTTAGTATTGATGAAGCAAAAATAACTGGCATTACACCTGCCATAGCAAGTTTTAATGGTATATGTGTATTTTGTCCTCCATACATTTTTCTTCCAACAACTTTTTTAGCATATTGAACTGGTACTCTTCTTTCAGCTTCTTGTACAAATACAACTCCTGCTACTAGTATTAATGCACCAATTATCATTGCAAGTGATGTTATTACACCTGTTGTGCTTATTCCAACACCTGAAGTGTAACATAATCTATATAGAGTTGTAACTGCTGATGGTAATGAAGATATGATACCTATAAAGATTATTAATGATATTCCATTTCCAATACCTTTGTTTGTTATTTGTTCTCCAAGCCACATTAGTAATGCAGTTCCTGCAACTAATGATAAAACAAATATTGCACCTGTTCCAAATCCTGGATTTACAAATACTCCATAGTCTTTATATCCTCTACTATATGTTAGGTATAATCCTATAGCTTCAACAAGAGCAAGTACTAATGTAAGTATTCTTGTATATCTGTTTACTTTTGCTTTTCCTTCTTCTCCACCTTCTTTAATTGCTCTTTCTAAAGAAGGTATAACCATACCTAGTAATTGGATTACTATTGATGCTGTAATGTATGGTGAAATTGTCATTGCAAATATTGATAATTTTGAAAAAGCACCTCCGGAAATTATATCAATTAGTCCTGATATTGAGTTTGTGGAATTAGACATTATTTTTTCTAATGCTAATCCATCAACTCCTGGAACTGTGATATGACATCCTAATCTAAATATCACTATAATTAATAGTGTGTATAAAATTCTGTCTCTTATTTCTGGTGTTTTTAAGGCATTTTTTATTGTTTTAAACAACTAAATCACCTCTACTTTTCCACCAGCTGTTTCTATTGCTTTTGCAGCAGATGCTGTGAATCTGGTTGCTTTAACTGTTAATTTTTTATCTAATTTTCCAGTTCCTAATATAACGATTCCATCATTTGCCTTGCTAATTATTCCATCTTTAATTAAACTTTCAGCTGTAACTTCTTCTGTTGTAACTTTATTTAACATTGTTAAAGTTACTTCTGTATAGTTTTTAGCAAAGATGTTTTTGAATCCTCTTTTAGGTAATCTTCTATATAGTGGTGTTTGACCACCTTCAAATCCACGTCTTACGCCTCCGCCTGATCTTGCTTTTTGTCCTTTATGTCCTCTTCCTGAAGTTTTTCCAAGTCCAGAGCCAATTCCACGACCAACTCTTCTTCTTGTTTCTTTTTCAGATGATGACTTTATGTTTCCTAATTTCATTGATTTCCCTCCTTATTCTTTTTCACTACTCGCTTACATAGTGCACTTTGTTATACTATTTCTTCTACTTTCTTTCCTCTTTTTTGAGCTATTGCATCAGCTGTTGCCATATTTTCCAATGCATTCATTGTAGCATATCCTACATTTCTTGGGTTGTTTGTACCAATAACTTTTGTTTTGATATCTCTATAACCTGCAA
>USHY01000015.1 GCA_900554635.1 uncultured Clostridium sp.
AAAATGATTCCAAATGAAGTGCATATAACAATAAAAAAAGCACTAGAACAAAATATAGAATTAAAAAATTTATATGAAAATGATGAAGGAACAAAGAAATTACTAGATATAGCAATGAAACTAGAAGGCTTGCCACGCCAAGCTTCAACACACGCGTGCCGGAGTACTAATAACAGATAAACCAGTACTAGATTATGTACCATTATATGTAAATGAAGGCACAATAGAAGCCCAATTTATAATGACAACACTAGAAGAATTGCGGACTCCTAAAAATGGACTTCCTTGGCTTAAGAACTCTAACAGTTATATCAGACACAATAAAATTTGTAAAACAAAATAGAGGAATAGATGTTTCTTTTGACCAAAACATGAATGATCCAAAGGTATTTAAAGAAACATGGCAATCTGGCAATACTGTAGGAGTATTCCAATTTGAAAGTCAAGGTATGACAAACTTTATGAAAGAATTAAAGCCAGACACTCTAGAAGACATAATAGCCGGAGTATCACTATATAGACCAGGCCCAATGGACCAAATACCAAGATACATAAAAAATAAGCTAGACCCTGCTCACAGTGAATATACACATCCGGCACTAGAACCAATACTAAATGTAACTTATGGTTGTATGGTATATCAAGAGCAAGTAATGCAAATAGTAAGAGACTTAGCAGGGTATTCTTTGGGAAGAGCAGACCTTGTAAGGCGTGCAATGGGAAAGAAAAAACTAGATGTAATGGCAAAGGAAAGAGAATATTTTATACATGGGCAAACTGATGAACAGGGAAACATTTTAATTCCAGGCTGTGTAAGAAATGGAATAGATGAACAAAGTGCAAATAAAATATTTGATGAAATGGCAGAATTTGCAAAATATGCTTTTAATAAATCACATGCAGCAGCGTATGCAGTTGTAGCATATAGAACAGCATATTTAAAAACATACTATCCAGCAGAATTTATGGCAGCAACTTTAAATAGCTTCTTGGGTAACTTAGATAAAATACCAGAATACATTGCAGAATGTAAAAGACTAAACATAGAAATACTAAAACCTAGTATAAATAAAAGTTTTACCAAATTTACAGTAAATGAAAACAAAATTCGTTTTGGACTTCGGAAGCGTTAAAAATGTTGGAACATCTGCAATTGAGGCAATAGTTAATGAAAGAGAAAAACAAGGAGAATTTAAAAACTTTGCAGATTTTTGTGAAAGAATACAAGGTGAAGCTGTAAACAAAAAATGTATAGAAAGCTTAATAAAATCAGGAGCTTTTGATGAACTTGGTGAAACACGCCACACACTAATTGCTTCTTATGAAGGTATAATAGACACAATCTCAGGAGAAAACAAAAAATCAATAGAAGGCCAAGTAACAATGTTTGATATAGCAAGCAAGGAAACTACAGAAAAACATAAGTATGTATTAAATAAAGAACCTGAATTTGAAGAAAAAGAAATGCTAGATATGGAAAAAGAAATGCTTGGAATATACATATCAGGACATCCATTAGAAAAACTTCAAGAAAAAATCAAAGCAAATACCAATATAAATACACTTCAAATGATAAATATAAAAGAGGAAAACGACTATTCAAAAGATGGAAGACCTGTAAAATATGCAGGAATAATCACATCAGTAAAAAAGAAATACACAAAAAATAACACAATAATGGCATTTGTTACAGTAGAAGATTTATATGGGAGCACAGAGGTAATAGTGTTTGACAGTTGTTTTAGTAGGTCTCAAACAGTACTAATTGAGGATAATATAGTATTAGTAGAAGGCAGATTAAGCATGAAAGAAGAAGACTCTGTAAAAATAGTTGCTAGCACAATAGTGGATTTTGAAGCAGCAACTCAAAATACTAATGCTAGGCAAAATACTCCTCAAGAAACTAGGACCAAAATACTAACACTAAACATACAAAATGCAACAGAAGAGCAAAAAGAACATTTAAGAGGAGCAATAAGATTTTTTGCAGGAGAGAAGAATAATATAGCAATTCAAATACAAGATAAAGAAGGACTAAAGCCTTGTGGTGCAATATATTTAACAGGTGAGATACTAGAAGAGTTTAAAGAAATTTTAGGAGAAGAGAATGTAACAATTTAAAAACTTAAGAAAAGAATTTATGTAAAATGGTAAGATATTTTGAATTTTATGTAGCAATAGCCTTAAATTAGAAGACCTCCTTCCAATTTGGGCTATTTTGTGGTATAATAATTAAATGAGTTTAAAAAACAAGGAGATTTTG
Source organism: uncultured Clostridium sp. (assembly GCA_900554635.1). GTDB lineage: Bacteria > Bacillota > Clostridia > TANB77 > CAG-508 > UMGS1781. The sequence continues at coordinate 2,264 of USHY01000015.1, forward strand.
ATGAACAATATTATAAAAGTATTACCTAATTATAAAAAGTTTAATGATTATATTTCTAGTGTTAAAAATAATACAAATCCAATAATGCTTTCTGGTTTAACAGATAGTGGAAAAGTGCATTTTGCTTATTCTACATATTTTTATGCTGAAAAGCCTATTTGTATTGTTACATATAACGAGCTTCAGGCAAAAAAGATTATTAAAAATCTTGAATATTTTTCAAATAAAATTAACTTCTTTCCCAAAAAAGAAATTATGGCTTATGACTATTTGGCAGAGAGTAAAGATGTTACATATAATAGAATTGCGTGCTTGAATGATATTTATAATAAAAATGCAAGTATTATTGTAACAACAATTGAAGCAGTTAGCCAAAAGATAATTCCTGAAGAGGTTTTGTATAAAAATATCTTTGAACTTAAAATTGGAGACATTATAAATCTTGATAAAATTAAACAAACCCTTGTAGCTCTTGGGTATGAAAGACAAGAAGTTGTTGAAAACAAATCTGAATTTAGTATAAGAGGCGGAATTGTAGATATTGGTATAGGTGAAAAACAAGGAATTCGTATAGAATTATGGGGAGATGAAATAGATTCTATAAGAACTTTTGATATAAATACACAAAGGTCAAAAGAAAAGATAGAAAAAGCTATAATATACCCAGCACATGAATTTATTCTAGATAAACCACTAGAAGAAGTTGCAAAAAATATTGAAGATGAAAAGGATAAAGAAGAAATTTTAGAAGGCAACTATTCTACAAAAATAGATAAATACTGGAATGAATTCTATACAAACTCAGATTCAACTTTCATAGATTACATTAAAGAAAATTATATAATATTTTTAGATGAAGTTGGAAAAATTAAAGCAAGGTCTGAAAATGTAATAAAAGACACAAAAGGACTAATTCAAAGCTTAGTTGAAAAGAAACGCTTCGTTCCAGAACTTCTTGAAAAAATAGATGATTATATAGCATTTTTAAATAAAATAAAAGATAGACAAACAATTTACCTAGAAAACAAAGATATAGGATTTGTAGATAAACAAAGTATGCATGCAAAAAGAAACGGATATAGCTTCAGCTATAGGGAGGTAAACTTTTTTCGCAGTTCAATGGATTCATTGTTTAAGGAAGTACAAACAGGACTTGGGGAAGGTACAACAATAGCAATACTTTGTGGAGCACAAGCAAATGTAAAAAGAACAAAAGATTTATTAGCAGAAAAAATTAATAATCCACGATTATTAGAAAAATTAATAATAACAGAAGGCTCTCTAACAGAGGGCTTTGAGTGCTATGATTTTAATTTACTTGTTATTTCAATAGAAGAACTATTCAATATTCCTAAAAAAAGAAAAAGAGCACCAGAGCAATTTAAAACAGGCGAAACAATAATATTTTCAGACTTAAAGGTACGGAGATTACATAGTTCATAGAACAAATGGTGTAGGTCAATTTATTGGAATAAACACAATTGAAGCTGCAGGTGTTACAAAAGATTATATAAAAATAAAATACAAAGATGATGGAATTTTATATGTTCCAACAAACAACCTAGATAATGTGAAAAAATATATAGGCTCAGGAGATGGCATTCCAAAACTAAATAAACTAGGAAGCAAAGAATGGGCAAAAGCAAAAGCTAAAGTAAAATCTAACTTACAAGAAATAGCAAAAGACCTAATTGAATTATATGCAAAAAGAGAAAAAGCAAAAGGCTTTATGTTTTCAAAAGATACAGAATGGCAAAAAGAATTTGAAGAAAAATTCCCTTATACAGAAACAAGCGACCAATTAAGAAGCATTGAAGAAATGAAAAAAGATATGGAAAGTGAAAAACCAATGGACAGACTGCTTTGCGGAGATGTTGGATATGGAAAAACAGAAATAGCAATAAGAGGAGCATTCAAAGCATGTATGGACCAAAAACAAGTAGTATATTTGGCCCCAACTACAATTTTAGCAGGTCAGCAATATGAAACATTTAGGGAGAGAATGAAAGATTACCCAATAAAAATAGAATTATTAAACAGATTTGTCTCATCATCAAAACAAAAAGAAATAATTCAAGGACTAAAAACTGGTGAAGTAGATATAGTAATTGGAACACACAAATTATTAAATGATAAAATTGAATACAAAAACTTAGGATTACTAATAATAGATGAAGAGCACAGATTTGGAGTAAAACACAAAGAAAAAATCAAAAAACTAAAAAACAATATAGATGTATTAACAATGACAGCAACACCAATACCACGAACATTGCACATGTCTATAGTAGGCGTAAGGGATATGTCATGTCTTTATGAACCACCACAAAACAGAAGACCTGTTCAAACTTATGTACTAGAATATGATGATGAAGTTGTAAAAGAAGCAATAACAAAAGAACTTGAAAGAGATGGCCAAGTATTTTACCTTTACAATAATGTGGAAAACATAGATAAAAAAACAGATGAAATATCTAAGCTAGTTCCAGAAGCTAAAGTCGCATTTGCACATGGACAAATGACAGGTAGAGAAATAGAAGACATAATGGAAAAATTTATAAATCAGAAAATAGATGTTCTAGTTTGTACAACAATACTAGAATCTGGAATAGATATACCAAATGCCAATACAATAATAGTAGAAAATGCTGATAGATTAGGTTTAGCACAGCTATATCAAATACGAGGAAGAGTTGGAAGAAGCAACAGGCAAGCGTATGCATATATAACATATAGAAGAGACAAAATGATAACAGAAGTTGCAGAAAAAAGATTAAAAGCAATAAAAGAATTTACAGAATTTGGTTCAGGCTTTAAAATTGCAATGAGAGACCTAGAAATAAGAGGAGCAGGAAGCATGCTAGGAGAAATCCAACATGGTCATATAGATGAAGTTGGATATGATACATATTGCAAGATTTTAGATGAAGTAATAAAAGAAGAAAAAGGAATAAAAGTAGAAGAAGAACCAGAAATCACAATAGATATAAATATATCAAGCTTTATACCAGATTCATATATTGAAAATACAGACCAAAAAATGGAAAGCTATAGAAACATTGCAGTTTGTAGAACTCAAGAAGATTTCAAAAATATTCAAGAAGATTTAACAGATAGATTTGGAAAAATGCCTCAAGAAGTTATAAATTTAATTGAAATTGCAAAACTAAAAGAAAATTGCAAAAATTGTGGTATAATAAAAGTAATTCAGAAGCAAAATAATATAATACTATACTTTGAACCAGAAAAATGCACTTTAGATATAACAAAATTAGTACATAAATATAATGACAAAGTAAAATTCTCAAGCGGAATTGCACCATACATAACATATAAAATTCAAGACCCAAAAAATATAATTCAAGAAATAGGGGAGTTGTTAAAAAATGTTAATAACGAGTAAAGACAATGAAACAATAAAACATATAAGAAAATTAAAAGAAAAAAAATACAGAGATGAATATGGCGAATATATAATAGAAGGAATAAAACTAATAAATGAAGCCATAGAAGAAAAACAAAATGTAAAAACAATAATTGTATGCGATAACTGCAACCAAGAAGCAATAAATCAGAATTCAATGTATGAAGTGGCAAAACTAAACTGCATTTATGTTGATGAAAAAGTATTTGATTCAATAACAGAAGTAAAAAATCCACAAGGAATTCTAGCAGTTGTAGAAAAACAAAACAAAGAAAAACAAATAAACTATAATGAAGACATAATTGTAATACTAGATGACCTACAAGACCCAGGAAATCTAGGCACAATACTAAGAACCGTAGACAGCGTAGGCCTAACACAAATAATTGTTTCTAAAAAAAGCGGTGATGTATATAACTCAAAAGTAGTTCGCTCAACAATGGGTGCAATATTTAGAATAAATGTAATAGAAAGCGAAAATTTAGTAAACACCATAAAAGAAATTAAAAAACACAAATTTGGAATACTTTCAACAACACTAGACACAAATAAAAGCTTATATGATATACATTTAAACAAAACAGCAATTGTAATCGGAAATGAAGCAAACGGAGTTTCAAAAGAAATTCAAGAATTATCAGACATAAAAGTAAAAATTCCAATGCTTCGGAAAAACCGAAAGCCTAAACGCCTCAGTAGCAACAGGAGTAGTGCTTTATGAATATGTAAGGCAAAAACTAAATTCGAAAATTTAAATCCAACTAACTCATAAAACAAGGAGAAAAATTATGGAAGAAATATTAAATAGATTATCTTACAAAATCAGCACAGAAAGATTAAAACTTAATGAACCAATGAGCAAACACACTTCTTTTAAAATTGGTGGACCAGCAGATATTTTTGTAGTTGTAGATAATTTAGAGGAATTAAAATTTGTGTTGGAAGAAGCAAATAGGAATAACATTCCAGTTACATGTATTGGAAATGGAACTAATTTACTTGTAAAAGACAAAGGAATTAGGGGAATTACAGTAAAACTAAATTTTAAGGAAGTTAAAATAAATGGGGATATAGTAGAAGCAGGAAGCGGTGTTCCATTACCGGTTCTTGCCAGAAAGGCCTATGAAAACCGGTCTATCAGGGTTAGAATTTGCAAGAGGAATTCCAGGAACTGTTGGTGGAGCAATTAAAATGAATGCAGGAGCTTATGGCGGAGAATTTAAAGACATAGTAATATCAACCACATTTTTAGATAAAGAACTTAAATTACATACAATTTCAAATGAAGAACATAAATTTTCATATAGAAACAGTGTTTTTTCTACAAATGATAATATAATTATTTCTTGTACATTACAATTAGAAAGAAAAAATAAAGAAGAAATAAAAAAGAAAATGGAAGAAAACATGGCTAAAAGAAGTGAAAAACAGCCAATTAATTTACCAAATGCAGGAAGTATATTTAAGAGAAAAAATAATATAATTCCAGCAGAAATTATAGACAAATGTGGATTAAAGGGATATAATATTAATGGTGCAGAAGTATCTGTATTACATTCTGGATTTATTGTGAACCAGGGAAATGCTACAGCAACAGATGTTTTGAAACTTATTGCACATATACAAGAAATTGTTAAAACAAAATATAATGAAGAGTTAGAATTAGAAATAAAGGTAATAGGTGAATAAAATGAAAAGTTTTTTTGGATGGCTAAAAAATAGCACAAAAATTAAAAGATGGATATTTTTGATGTTAATTGGAATGGTGCTTGCATGTTATGGATTTGCACAAATCATAGTAGTTGACAGATTAGTATTAGAAGACATAATTAAAATTGTAATCACATTCGTTGTAGGAATAACAGCATTTATTGTTGGACTTGTTTTTATACAAAAAAGAACTTTAGAGTTAGCAGTACTTCAAGATTCAAAAACAGTAAGAGAACTTGGAGACAGCAAAGATAAAGGACCCAAAGTAGTTGTAATAGGTGGAGGAGCAGGATTAAACCGTATTTTAACAGGACTTAAAAATTATACAAACAACCTAACAGCAATAGTAACAGTATCAAGTTATGGAAATAGAATTAAAAGAAGACCAACAGATGATATTAGAAATAGTATAATTGCACTTTCAAAAGACAGTACAGAAATGGAAAAACTCATGAATTTGCCAGTTGGAAAATCTTGTTTTTGGGATTTATACCTAGATGCAATGGAAAATGCAAACCAAGACCTTGCAAAAGGAATTGAAAAAAGCAATAGCGTATTATCAATGGTAGGAAAAGTATTACCTGCTACACTAGATGAAATGCACATATGTGTTGAACTAGAAGATGGAACAATCATTGAAGAAAAAGAAAAAATAGCAGAAATTACTACAAGCAAAGTTACAAAAATTAATAGAGTATTTATAAAACCAACAAATTGTAGAACAACACCAGGAATTGTGGAAGCAATAAAAGATGCTGATGCCATTGTAATTGGGCCAGGTTCATTATACACAAGTGTTATTCCAAATTTATTAATTAAAAATGTTGCAAGAACAATCAGAGAAAGCAAGGCTTACAAGATATACATATCAAACATAATGACAGAAAATGGACACACAGATGATTATGCTTTATCTAACCATATACAAGCAATTACAGACCATGCAGGAGCAAAAATAATAGATTATTGTATATGTGATAATGGCGATATTGTACCAGAAATACTTAGAAAATATAATAAAGCAGGAGCAAGCTTAGTTGAAATAGATAAACAAAATATAAAAGGTGTACAAATTATAAAGGCAGATGTATCAAACACAGAAGGAGAATACATCAGACACAATCCAGAGCTTATTGCAAAACAGATAGTAGAAATAATAGTAAATGATATGAAGTTTAAGGACAAAAAGGGAGATGAAAAATTCATCTTGCTTAATTCAAAACTTAAAGAAGCAAAGAAAAAGAGCAAAAACATAAGAAAATCAAAACACAGAAAAACAAAACCTTCAACAAGAGGAAAGAGCAAATTTATCAGCAAATATCAAGATAGAATTGAATCAATAAGAGAAAGTGAACAAACAACAAATTCAAATAAAAAAATATACGAAAAAGCTAAAAAAATGACAGAAGATGCAGAAAAAAAGGAAAAAGAAAAATTCTTAAAAACATTAAAAAACACAACTAAAAATAAGAAAAAAATTGAAAAATAAACCTTAGGGAGGAAGAACCATAGATGAAATTAGAAAAAGAACAATTAGATTTAAGAAAAGGAATAACAAAGGAATGGATTATAACAAATGGAATAGGAGGATATGCTTCATCTACTGCACTTGGTATTAATACAAGGAAATACCATGGCTTGCTTGTAGCACCACTTACACCACCAGCAAGGAGGTATGTTGTTTTATCTAAATTAGATGAAAGTGTTGAAATAGAAGGAAAAAAATATAATCTATATTCAAATATTTGTAAAAACTATATATCAGATGGATATAAATATTTGGAAAGTTTTGAAAAAGAATATGTTCCAGTATTTTCTTATAAAGTAAAAAACTTTAAAGTAACTAAAATCATTTGTATGGAATATGGAAAAAACACAGTTTGTGTATTATACAGAATTAAAAACGATGGACCAACAGCCAAATTCACAGTAACACCAATAATAAATTTTAGAGATTTCCATACAATGAGTACTAACCATAATTTTAGACTAAAACAGGATATAAGGGATAAAAAAGTAAAAATCCAAATTGATGAAAATAACAACAATCCAATATATCTATACATGTCTAAAGGTACATATATTGAGCATTTTAATGATACTTTTAACAATATGTATTACATAGAAGAAGAAAAAAGAGGATTTTTCCCAGAGGAAAACTTATCTGTACCAGGAAGATATGAAATAGAAATAGATGCAAAATCTGCAAGAGACATAAGCTTTATTTGCTCATTAGAGGAAAACATTGAAGAAATAAACGCACGAACAGTAATTAATAAAGAAATTATTAGAATCAATGAATTAATGTATAAAGCAGGATTTATAGAAGCCAAAGAAGATATTACTAAATTTTCAAAAGAAAGAAAAGAAGAAGTTGAAACTTTGAAATATTTTACTATAGCAATGGATAATTTTATTGTGTATAGACCAAGCTTTGGCTACCATACGCTAATTGCAGGATATCCATGGTTTTTAGATTGGGGAAGAGATGCACTAATTTCATTTGAAGGATTGCTATTGATGACAAACCAGTTTGAAGTTGCAAAAGATGTTTTATTAACACTTACAAGAGATATAAAATTTGGTCTAGTACCAAATGGATATTCCGGATATGATAATAGACCACTCTACAATAGTGTTGATAGTTCATTGTTGCTATTTGAACAAGTAAACAAATATTTAAAATATACAGATGACTATCATTTTATTAAGGAACACTTGTATAAAAAAATGAAATCAATAATCGAAAATTATAGTGAAGGAATAGATTTTGATGATAACAATATTCACCTAGATAAGGATGGATTAATCTCTTCTGGAACAGAAAACACACAAAATACTTGGATGGATGCAAAATATGGAAACCATTGTTTTACTCCTAGAAATGGTAAAGCAGTTGAAGTAAACAGCTTATGGTACAACAGCTTAAAAATAATAGAAAATTTGAGCAAAAAGTTTGGAGATAAAAAGGAAGCTAAAAAATATGGAGAGATGGCTTTAAAGTGTAAAAAATCTTTTGAAAAAGAATTCTATAACCCTAAGAAGAAATGTTTATATGATGTAATAGGAGATGCTAAAGTAAGGCCAAATCAACTATTTAGCTTATCACTTAGTTATACAGTAATAGATCCAGATTCAGAGATTGCAAAAAATATAATAGGAACAGTAGAGAAAAAGTTGCTAAATAAATTTGGATTAAAAACACTTGCAAAAGGTGAAAAGGGCTATGTAGATACTTATGAAGGAGATGGATTTAGAAGGGATTCAAGCTATCATCAGGGAATTACTTGGCCATGGTTATTAGGATTATATTATAACAGTTTAAAGAATATGTATAAAACAGAAAAAGATAGGAAAATAAAAAAAGAGCTTAAAGAAAAGATATCAGAATTCAAAGAAAAAACTAAAAATACATTTGTAAAAGAAATGCAAACAAGAGGCTGTTTAGGTCAAATAAGTGAAATTTATGATTCAAAACAACCAAACCTACCAAAAGGAACATTTGCGCAAGGATGGAGTGTTGCAGAAGTATTTAGAATAATATATGAAAGGGAAATATAATGAGAATTTTAGGAATAGACCCAGGTTATGCAATAACAGGATATAGTATAATAGATTATGTAGGAAATAAGTTCAAATTAATAGATTCTGGTGCAGTTCTTACAAATGCAGGAGTTTCATTCCCTTTAAGACTTACTAAAATATATGATGATATTGAAATGATAATAGATGAATATAAACCAGATGCAATATCAGTAGAAGAACTATTTTTCAATAACAACCAAAAAACTGCTATAAATGTAGCACAGGCAAGGGGGATTATACTAACAGTAGGGTGCAAGAAAAATATACCAACTTATGAATATACTCCACTTCAAATAAAACAAGCAGTAGCAGGATACGGAAGAGCAGATAAAATACAAGTACAAAAGATGGTAAAAACAATATTAAATGTTGAAAAATTACCAAAACTAGATGATACAACAGATAGCATGGCAGCTGCAATTTGCCATGCACATTCGGCAAAATATTCTGTAAAGTTATAGGGAGAAAATATGTTAGTAGAAGAGCTAGAAAAAAGTTTAAAAACAGGAAATTTAGATAATTTATACTTATTATATGGCGAAGAACAATATCTTCTTGAACAATGTGTAAAAAAAATAAAGAAGAATTTTGGAGAATTAGTAGAAGGGATAAACTATATTAAGCTTGATGACAAGAATGTTCAAGGAATAATTTCAGATATAGAAACTCCATGTTTTGGATATCCTAAAAAACTTATTATAGTAAAGAATTCAGGACTATTCAAAAAACAAACAAGAACAAAAAAAAGTGAAGAAAAGTCTGCAAAAAAAGAAGCAAAAGGGACTAGACTTCAAGATAAAATTGCAAAATATATAGCAGAAAACATAGAAACAATAAAGAAATCTGTTGTTTTAGTTTTTATTGAGGAAGAAATAGGGGCAAGCGAGCTTTCAAAAACTATTCAAAACCTTGGAATAACTGTGAATTTTGAGAAACTAAAACCAATTCAAATAGGCAAAAGAATAAAAGCAATATGTAATGCATACAAAGTAAATATAGATGACAGAACATTAGGCTTCTTCATAGAAACATGTGGAACAAGTATGCAAAACCTAATAAATGAAATACGAAAATTAATAGAATATGTTGGCGAAAATGGAACAATAAAACAAGAAGACATAGAAAAACTTTCAATAAAAGAACTAGACAGCGTAATCTTCGACCTAACAGACAGCCTAGGACAAAAAAACATTAGCCTAGCATTACAAACGCTAAAAGAATTACTATATAACAAAGAGCCAATACAAAAAATACTAATAACATTATATAATCACCTAAAAAAACTATACCTAACAATCCTAGCTCAAGAAACAGGAAACAACATAGCCGAAACACTATCACTAAAACCAAACCAAATGTTTTTAGTTACGAAATATAAAAAACAAGCAAGCTATTTCAAAAAACAAGAACTAAGAAACATCTTAGAAAGCCTAATAGACCTAGATTATAAAACAAAACAAGGCTTAATAGATATAAATATAGGAGTTGAGGCAATACTTTGTATGGTGAAATAATATAAAATTTAAAAAAAGTATCTGAAAACAGAAAGTTTTTTCAAAATTTTGAAAAAACTTGACTAAAACAACTATAAAATGAAATAAAAGTATTAGATTGGTTGCTTGAGTGAAAAAATTTGCGAGAGCAACTCTAAAATTTTATAAAAGCGTAGGAGTAGCCAAATGTTGTCAAATTTAGGAAAGTGTGCTATAATAAATTAGGATATACTGATGAAAAAGAGAGGGAAACTGTAGATGTTGTTAATGGGGATTATTTACATACTTTTAGTTGTAATTTTTATGTTAGCTGTGTTTGCTATAGTACAGATTAAGATGGCTGGAATGAAGGTTAAGGATTTTTATAGTTTTATTGAAGCAAACCAGATGCTTGATAAGTTGTATAGATTTTCAAAGAAGTATTCAAAATTGAGTAGTCAAGACCAGCTTATATTTTTAACAGAGGCAGAGAAAGTTTTTAGTGCTTTTGATAAGGTGCCAGATGTGTTGTGGGAAGAGGAGTATCAAAAGTATATGGATGTTTTAGATAAATACAAAGATATTAAAATGGTAAGATGGGAACAAAATTAGTAAACGAAGGTGTTTACTAATTTTTTTTTATATGATAAAATATACAAAAAAATGGAGGTAAAAGTAATGGCGTGGACAAAAGAACAGGAGAAAGCTATAGTTAAAAAGGGTGATAATATTTTAGTTGCAGCAGCTGCAGGAAGTGGAAAAACTGCAGTTTTGGTTGAGAGAATTATAAATAAAATTATGAATGAGAATATAGATGTTGATAAATTATTAGTTGTTACTTTTACAAATGCAGCAGCAACTGAAATGAGAGAGCGTGTACTAGATAGTATTTATAAAAAGCTTGAAGAAGAACCTGATAATATTAGATTACAAAGGCAAACAGTGTTACTTAACAAATCTCATATTTCAACAATACATGCTTTTTGTTTGGAAGTTATTAAAAACAATTTCTATAAAACAAACATTTCACCAAATTTCAGGTTGGCAAATACTCCGGAAATAGAACTACTAAGAATGGAAACTTTAGAAGATGTTTTTGATGAATTATATGAGGCAAAAGACAAGGATTTTAACAAATTAATAGATACATATTGTGGATATAAAGATGATGATAATTTAAAAGCAATTATTTTTAAAATATTTAGGTTTATACAAAGTATGCCATACCCAGAAGAGTGGCTTGAAAAACAAGTTGAAATGTTCAATATTAACAAGAACACAGATTTTTCAGAAACTAAATGGGGAAATTTAATTATACAAAAATTAAAAGAAGAAACTAAAGAATTTATAGATTCTTTACAAAATATAAACAAAAAACTAAAAATGGATACTGAATTAGAAAAATGGTACTTGTGTATAGTAGAAGATATAAATAGACTTGAGAAAATATTGAAATTAGACACTTGGGATGAGCTATATAATTATTTTCAGGATTTAAGTTTTGAAACTTGGCCTCAAAAAAGAAATTTTACATCAGAGTTAAAAGACAAGGCAAAAGCTATAAGAGATGAAATGAAAACTAGAATGACTTCAAAACAAAAATCAATAAAGAGTAATATTTTAAACAGTAATTCAGAAGAAATTAATTCAGATATTTGCGAAATGTATGAAATACTAAAGGAAATACAAAAAATATTACTTGAATTTATGAAACAATACAAAAAGGCAAAACTTGAAAAAAATATTATAGACTTTAATGATATTGAACATTTAGCCTTGGAAATACTAGTACAAAAAGAAGAAAACAAATATGTACCAACAGATGTTGCAAAAGAATATCAAAATATGTTTGAAGAAATAGCAATAGATGAATACCAAGATAGTAATGAAATTCAGGAAGAAATTTTAAAACAAGTTTCCAAAGGTAACAACATATTTATGGTAGGAGATGTTAAACAAAGTATATATAAATTCAGACAAGCTAAACCAGAAATGTTTTTGGAAAAATACAATAATTACGATGATAATAAAATACAGTTATATGCAAACTTCAGAAGTAGAAAAAACATACTAGAATTAACAAACACAATTTTTGAAAATATAATGAGCAAAAATTTTGGAAGTATAGAATATAATGAAAATGAATTTTTAAATGTTGGTCAAGACTATAATGAAACAGAATTGCCAATTTTTAAAAAAGCAGAGTTACATATAATAGATGAATCAGAAGAAGAAATTCAAGAAGAAGAAAGTGAAGAAGAAAATTTAGAAGAACAAGAAACAGATGATACAGAAACTTTAGAAAAAAGTGAGATAGAAGCAAAATTAGTAGCAAAAAGAATACATGAGTTAATGAATGGTGGGTATTATGTTTTTGATAAAAAAATAAAAGATTATAGAAAGCTTCAATTTAAAGATATAGTGATTTTGCTTAGAAAAACAAAAAACATTGCTCCAATATATGAAAAGGAACTAACAGATTTAGAATACCCAGTGTTTAGTGATATTGGAACAAATTATTTTGAAACAATAGAGATACAAACAATAATGTCAGTTCTTAAGTTAATTAGTAATCCAGATAATGATATTGCGTTAGTTACAGTACTTAGAAGCCCAATAGGAGAATTTACAGATAATGAATTAATAGAAATAAGAATGGAAAATCAAAATGCAAGCTTTTATAATGCAATGCTTACTAGCAAAGTTCATAGAGAAAAAATAAATGGATTTTTAGAGCTAATAGAAGATTTTAGAAAAAAACAAGAATATTTAAAGTTAGATGAATTAATTTGGTATATCTATCAAAAAACAGGCTACTATAACTATGTAAGTTTGATGCAAAATGGCAATATTAAGACTGCAAATTTAAAAATGCTGTTTGAAAAGGCAAAAGACTATGAGCAAGGTAGCTTTAAGGGATTACATAATTTTATAAGATTTATAGATAGAGTAACAAAACAAAGCAGTGATATGGGAGCTCCAAAGCTAATAGGTGAAAATGAAGATGTTATAAGAATAATGAGCATACATAAAAGTAAAGGGCTAGAATTTCCAGTAGTATTCTTATGTGGAACAGGAAATGAGTTCAATATGAGAGACCTAAATGATAGTATTCTAATTCATTCAGAATTAGGATTTGGCCCACAATATATTAATTATGAAAGAAAGATAAGTTATAATACATTGCCAAAAGAAGCAATAAAAGAACAAATAAGAAAAGAGCTAAAAGAAGAGGAAATGAGACTTTTATATGTTGCAATAACAAGAGCAAGGGAAAAATTAATAATAGTAGGAACAGATAAAAACTTAAAAAAATCATTACAGAAAAAAGAAGAAATGTTACAAATAACTGATAACAAAGTAACTGGTTCAATATCATCAAAAGCTAAAACATATTTGGATTGGTTAGAAATGGTTAATTTGGCAGATAAAAAAATGCCGGACTTAATAGAAGTATTTACACACTCAAAAAATGAAAACTTTAAAATAGAAAAAGATAGCAAAAAAGAAGAAAAAATAGAATTAGAGAAAAGAGAAATAAACCCAAAAGTAAATGAAATATTAACATGGAAATATCCATGGCAAGAACTAACAAAAATAGAAGGAAAAAGCTCTGTAAGTAAACTCGCTAAAAAAGAAATTAATGAGGAAGAAATCATAGAAATGAAAAAACCAAAATTCCTATCAGGAAAACTTCCACTAACTAAAGCTGAAATAGGAACAACAGTACACTTAGTAATGCAAAAACTAGATTTCAAGCAGACCTATACACTAGAAAAAGTTAAAGAATTGCTAGAAGAACTTGAACAAAAAGAAATCATAACAAATGAACAAAAACAAGCAATACCAGTGCAAAAAATCCTAGAATTCACACAAACAAAAATCTTCAAAGAACTATCAGAAGCAAAAGAAGTTTACAAAGAACAACCATTTTACATAAACATACCAGTAAAAGAACTATATGAAATCAATTCCAATGAAAACATACTAGTGCAAGGAATAATAGACCTCTACTATATAACAAAACAAGGAGAAATAATACTAGTAGACTATAAAACAGACTATGTACCAGAAAACCAAGAAAATTACCTAACCGAAAAATACACCCCACAACTCAACCTATACAAACGAGCACTAGAACAGGCATTAAATAAAAAAATAACAAAAACATATATATATTCAACTTATCTAGGAAAAGAAATTGAATGTACAACAACAGGCGGTTATGAGACATAATTTTTTAGAAGAAGGAGCAATCCTTCTTCTTAGATGTCGAAAAAAGTCGAACGATTTTTGTTGCAAAAAGGGGGATTGTGTGGTATAGTAGTTACATTGTAATTAGAATCTTGACCAAATTTTTCTAATGGTCAAACTAAAGTTCAAGAGAAGGATTAAATCTAAAATTAATTTTAAAAATCTAAGAAAAAAATCTAAAAATAATCCCCAGATATTGAATAATTAAAAACAATCTGTTACAATAGAAAGGAAGAAACTTATGGCAAAAAAACAAAGTATTAAACAAGAAAAGCCAGAGAAGTAGAAATGCAGGTGCAGAACCAGTATAACATGGACAAAAGAAGCTCTACATATATAACAAAAATATATTCCGATCAATTAAAAGAGGGAGACTCATATGTAGAAGTAAAGAAAGTAGCAGTAATAAACATACTAAACTTTAACTATTATGAGAGAAATAGCTATCATTCAGTAGGAAGAATGAAATTTGAGAATAGCAAAGAGAATGAAAAAGTTGATATGGGGTATATTTTAGAAGAACAATATGTAACAGATGATTTAGAAATGCACTTCATAGAGTTGCCAAAATTTAGAAAGAAAAACCCAGACATAAGTAGCAAGCTAGACCAGTGGTTGTGGTTAATATGTGGTGAGGAGGAAAAGATAAAGATGGCTAAGAATGAGAATGAAAAGATTAAAGAGGCGAAAAGTGAACTAGAAAAGCTAGAAATGAGTGCGGAAGATAGGGAACTATATGAATTAAGATTGAAAGCCATTAGAGATGAAATAAATATAAGGGAATCTGGATATACTGATGGAATGAAAGATGGAGAAGAAAAAGGGAAAAAGCAAAAGAGCATAGAAATTGCAAAAAACATGCTAAAAAAACAAATACCCCTTGAACTAATTGAAGAATTAACAGGCATATCACAAAGTGAGATTGACAAAATAAAGGATTAGAAAAATCAAAAAAACATCTTGCTAAATTTAAAATTTTAGTATAAAATAGAAGCAACAAAGAAAAACAAAAATCAAAGGAGAAAAAGAAAAAAATGAACCAAAACGACGAAACCGTTGAAAAAGTAGAGAGAGAGCTGTAATTTAGAAAACGAAACAAGCATGGTACACTATGCTTTATTAAACATACACGCAAGAGATGGATGAACCACCTCTTGCTTTTTGTTGTGTAAAAAAAATTTGAGGAGGTAAAGTAATATGAGAAAAAATAAAGGAATCACGCTAATAGCGTTGATAATTACAATAATTGTGATGTTAATTTTAGTAGGAGTGGTAGTAACAGTAGTAATCCAAAGTGATTTACTTCGGAACTGCAAAAAATGCAGGAGATATGTATAAAACAGCGTATGAAGAAGAAAGTAATATGGAAAGCAGTATGGGTCTATATAGGAGTATATGGAGGAGATAAATCCTACTATAGTTGAAGGAAATCCAGAAGATTGGGCTGATGGTTGGAATGGTACAGGTTCTAATTGTACAATTACAGTCAACTATGCAAAATAATTTTTCAAGGAGGCCAATGTGGCCTTCTTTTTTTAGTTATTTGTGGTGTAAATATTGAATTTTTCATGTTTTTATTATAAAATTAAAACAAAATTTTAAGTGTGCAAAATGTATATAATGAAGGCATAATTATAATGGTTCAAAGTGTTTTGTATCTTCTAATAATTATGCCAGTTACTAAAAAGTTAAGATGGAATTTTAAGGGATTTATAAAAACTGTTTTGATAATTATATTTTTACCAATGATTTTTTTAAAAAATTTTTACTTAGAAATTTTAGTAGATGGAATTTTGGGAGTTACGAAATTATGCCAAATAAAATAGCAAGAATAATGATAGGAAACTTTAAAAACATAGAAGAATTAGAAAAAATAGCACAAGATTATGATTATTTATATATCTACAGAATGAAAGAAGAAACAAAGGAATGTGTAAAAGAAAGTTTTGAAAATAAAAGAATAAAAAATGATACTTTATATAGAATTCAAAATAATGAAAAAAATATAAATTTAGTGGAAGTGACAAATAAATGAAGAAAGATGTTGCAATAGTTATTCCGGCCTATAACCCAGGAAAATCTTTGGAAAAGGTTACTAAGCAATTATTGAGCGCAGAGTTTGAAAATATTGTAGTTGTAAATGATGGAAGTAAAGAGAGAAGAACATTTCATTCCATCTCGAACAATATTTACTTAGTAAGCCACAATATTAATTGTGGCAAAGGAATAGCACTAAAAAGTGGATTTGAATGTTGCCAAAAGAATTTTCAAAATATAATAGGAATTATAACAGTTGATGCAGATGGACAACATAGTATTGATGATGTGGAAAAAATGTATAAAGAACTCAAGAACAATCCAACATCCTTAATTTTGGGAAGCAGAAATTTTAACCAAAAAAATATTCCATTTAAAAGTAAGATAGGAAATACCGTAATTAGCAGAATTTTTGAGAATAAAACAGGATTAAAATTACAAGATACCCAAACTGGTTTGCGAGCTATACCAATTCAATATATTCCAGATTTAATTGAATTAGAAGGAAGCAGATATGAATATGAAACAAACATGCTTTTATACTTTACAAATAAAAACATTCCAATAATAGAAAAAACAATAGAAACAATTTATGAGAAAAATAACAAACATAGTCATTTTAAAGCTTTTACAGACTCAATATTAATATGCAAGGCAATTAGAAAATGGAGGGAAAATATGGAATTAGAAGGTAGTATTACAAGTGGTATAGGAACTGCCAAAATGTGGGTAGGAAAAATAGAAAAAGTTTTTGAAAATAAAACAGGAGTAAAATTATTTCATGGAACTTTAAATATAAAATTGGAAAAAGATTACATAGTAAAACCAGATTGGATAATAAAACCAGAAGAATATGGAGGAACAGAAAGGGTTTTAGTGAAAAGCTGTAAAATACTAGATAACGAGGCATATATAGTAAGAGCTGAGAAAAACCAAAAAGGAAAAGGGGAGCATAATTTGCAAATAATTGAAATAGTATCTAATATAAATTTCAGAAAAACATATGAGCTTACAGATGAAAAAAAGATTACAATTCAAATTTAGTAGTTCTAAAAAAGGAACCTTTAGCATATACTCTTAAGTATAAGGAGAAAAAATGCTAGAGGTTTTAAAATTTTTTTCTAAAAATATTTCCAATATACTCAAAGAAGCACTAGAAGACAAGCCGGTTGAAACTTTAGAAGAAATTAGGCTAAGAAGCAATGGGAGTATTATTCTAAAATTCACAGGAAAGCAAATAGTTTTACCTCAAAAAATCACATATCAAGATATATTACAAAGTTTACAAATTATGTGCGATAATTCAATTTATTCATATCAGAATCAAATAAAACAAGGATTTATAACAGTTAGAGGAGGACACAGAGTTGGTATTGCAGGCAGTACTGTAATAGAAAATGGCAAAGTTATTAACATAAATTATATATCTAGCATAAACTTTAGAATAGCAAAACAGATTATAGGTTCAGGAGACAAAGCCTTACAATACATATTAAAACCAGAAGAGAATAGTATTTATAATACACTAATAGTATCACCACCAGGGGCACGGTAAAACTACTATATTAAGGGATTTAATTCGAACAATAAGTAATGGAATTGAAGTTCTTAACTTTGAAGGATTAAATGTAGGGGTAGTTGATGAAAGAGGAGAAATTGCAGCTTTATACAAAGGAATTCCACAAAACGATGTAGGAATTAGAACAGATGTAATGGAAAATACATCAAAACCAATTGGAATAAAAATGCTTATAAGGTCAATGGCACCACAAGTTATTGCAGCAGATGAGATAGGAACTAGGGATGATGTTTTAGCTATTAAAGAAGCGGTGTGCTCTCGGTGTAAAGGGAATTTTCACGGCTCACGGGGAAGGAAAAAAAGAGTTGACTCAAAATCCAGTGCTTAGTGAACTCTTAGCAGAGCAAATAATAGAAAAAGTAATATTTATTAGAAAAGATAGGTGCATTGCTTTAGAATAAAATTAGGAGGAGATAAAATGCTTGGAATTAAAATCTTAATATATAGTTCTATTTTTTTAGTTTGTTCAACAATAGGACTACTAAAATCACAGAAGTACACATACAGAGTAGAAGAACTAAAGGAGTTTAAAAATGCTCTAAATATGTTTAAAACCAAAATAAGATTTACATATGAACCAATTCCGGAAATATTTACTCAAATATCTACAAATACAAGCCCTAATATAGGAAGCATCTTTAAAATTGCAAGCTACAATATGCAATTCTTTCCAGCAGGAGATGCTTGGAATAAAGCTATAGATACAGATATTTTAAACATAGATATTGAAGATAAAAAAGTGTTAAAAAACTTAAGTAAGTTATTAGGAGCAACAGATGTAGAAGGGCAATTAAGCCAAATAGAAGTAACATCAAATTTCTTAGATGAACAAATTCAAAAAGCAGAAAAACAACGCCAAAAAAGTGAAGGAATGTATAGAAAACTAGGAATGATAATTGGTTTAGGAATAGTTATTATATTAATATAAAAAAGAGGTGCATATATGGAAATTGATTTATTATTCAAAATAGCTGCAATAGGAATACTAGTTGCGGTACTCCACCAAGTTTTAGTACGAGCAGGAAGAGAAGACCAGGCAATGATGACAACTTTGGCAGGTGTAGTAATAGTACTTTCAATTGTAATTAAAGAAATAAGTACATTATTCAATAATGTACGAGTAATTTTCAATTTATAGGAGAAACTATGGAAATTGTAAAAATCATAGGAGTAGGCTTCATTGCACTAATTCTTATAATTATAATGAAACAGTACAAGCCAGAATTTACAATGTACATATCAATAATTGCAGGTGCAATTATAATAATTTTAAGCATGGGGAGAATTTCAGGAATAATTAACCTTCTCACAACATTTAGTAGAAAAGCTGGAATAAATGCAGAATACTTGAAAATATTGCTTAAAATTACTGGAATTGCAATACTTACAGAGTTTGCAGTAAGTATATGCAAAGATAGTGGAGAATCGGCAATAGCAAGCAAAATAGATTTTGGTGGAAAAATAATTGTAATAAGTATGTCCATTCCAATAATTTCGGCACTTTTAGAACTTATACTTAAAATAATGCCATAAAGGGGTTTTGGTATGAAAAAAATAATAATTATTTTAATTATATTACTAATAATCCCAAGCACAAGCTTTGCAACAGACCAAATAATAGAAAGCCAAATGGAAGTGTTAAACTTAGGTTCATTTATAACTGAAGGTGAAAAATATACTAAAGAAATTTTCCCAGAGATAAATGTCAAAAACCTAATCACGCAAAGCCTAACAGGTAAAATTGATAACAATATTTTCTATAAAGCAGTTTTAAAACTATTTGGAAAAGAAATAGTTTTAGGAGTAACATCACTAGGTAGTATCTTAGTTATTATAGTAATACATAGCATACTAAAGAGCATAAGTGAAAGCTTAGGAAATGAAAACACATCTCAAATAGCATATTTTGTAGAATATATACTAATAATTACAATAATAATGCACAATTTTGTATCAATAATTTCGAACATAAGAGAAACAATTAATAATTTAGTAGGATTTATGAACTGTTTAGTACCAATATTAATTTCACTAGTAATTGCAACCGGACAAGTTGCCTCAGGAAGTATTCTACAACCTATATTAATAACAGCAGTAATCTTTATAGGAAATGTAATAAATATTATGATTTTACCAATTGTAATAGTTAGTATGGTACTTAGTATAATATCAAATTTATCAGATAAAATACAAATAGGAAATTTGGCAAAATTTTTTAAATCAAGTGTAACATGGTTTTTGGGATTGGTAATTACAATATTTGTAGGACTTCTTTCATTAGAAGGAACATTAACAAGTAGTGTAGATGGACTTACTGTAAAGGGAATGAAAACAGTTGCATCAACTTTCATACCAGTAGTTGGCAAAGCACTTGGAGATTCTGTAGATACTGTACTTGGAGCGACATCACTCATTAAAAACTCCATAGGGTTTGTTGGAATAATTATAGTAATAGGAATAACCGCAATTCCAATACTAAAATTAATAGTACTTAGCACATTATATAGCTTAGTTGGAGCAATAAGCGAACCAATTGCAGATAAAAAAATAGTAAATGTTATAGACCAGATGGCAGGAATTTTTAAAATTTTACTTGGAATAATGTTTTTTATTGCAGTATTACTAATAGTAGGACTTGCATTAACACTCAAAATATCAAATGCAAGTTTAATGTATAGATAGGAGAAAAATGGTTAATTGGATTAGCTCATGGGCACAAGGCATTGTTATTGCTGTAATTATAAGCACGATAATAGAGATGATTTTGCCAAATGGAAACATAAAAAAATATGTGAAAACAGTAATTGGAGTTTATATAGTTTTTGCAATAATTTCACCAATTATATCTAAAATCACAGGAAAAGAAATCTCTCTTAAAACATTTGAAATTCTAGAAGAAAGTAGTAAAGTAACTTCAGCTATCGACACAAATGCCTACATAGAAAATACATACATAAATAAAATAAAAGAAGACATAATAAAAAACATAGAGGAAAAAGGTTACAAGGTTTCATCAATAAAAATAGATATAGAGAAAAAAGAAGAAAAATATGGAGAAATAAACAAAATAGAATTAGAAATAGTAAAAAAACAAAATGAAACAACTAAAATAGAACCAGTAGAAATAAATGTAAATAAAAAGGCAGAACCAAAAGAAAAAATAAAACAAGAAGAAATAAGTGAACTGAAACAATTCATAAAAAGCAATTATGCAGTAGACAATGTATTCATAAACAATGAGGCTTAAAGGAGGAAACGATGTTAAAAGAAAAAATAAAAAGTCTTACCCAAAAAAAGGTTGGGAAAGATAATAAAAAAACTGTTGAAAACTTAGTTGTTTTCTTGATTTTATTAATAATAACAATAATTTCAATAAATATAATTTGGGGTAAAAGTAGTAAATCTGAAGAAAAATCGAAAGTTGATGAAGAATACAGGGTACTTGCACAAAATATAGATAATAGTAATATTTCGCAAAGGAATGAATATAATTTAGAAAAGAACTTAGAAGAAGTCTTATGCAAAATATCAGGTGTAGGAAAAGTACAAGTACTTATTACATATTCAGAAACAAGTGAGATTGTGGCAATGAAAAATGAACAAAAGAATGCAAGTAAAACAGAGGAAAGCGATTCAAACCGGTGGAACAAGAAGCGTAGAAACAATAGATGAAAATAAAGAAATAATAGTAGATTCAAATAATAATCCAATAACACAAAAAATAGTAATGCCAAAGATAGAAGGAGCAATTGTAATAGCAGAAGGTGGGCGGAAATGCAACAATAAAGGCAGATATAATTCAGGCAGTATCTGCAGTTACAGGACTGGCAACGCATAAGATACAAGTTTTTAAAATGTCAGAATAGAAAGGAAAGAGAAATGAAAATTTTAAAACGAAATCAATTAATAGTGCTAGTTATTTCACTTATGCTAGTTACTGCAGGATACTTGAATTTTACTAGTACAAATCAATCACAAAACAATTCAGCTCCAAATTTAGCAAGTTTAGGAGATGCAACACTAGTTAGTAGTAACACTGTTGAAATAGAAAATAAGGAGCAAAATCAAGTTCCAGAAAGTACAGATAATAAAACAGATGAAACAGTATCAGAGGAGCCAGAAATATCTCAAGAGACAAGCACAAAAACAGATACAGTAAAAACTGTAGAGGAAGATACATATTTTACAACATCAAAATTAGAAAGAGAAAACATGTATTCACAAATGTTAGAAACATACCAAGAAATATATAACAATACAAATTCAACACCAGAACAAAAAAATACAGCAATGCAAGAAATAGCAAAAGTAAATGAAACAAAAAATGCAATAATGATAGCAGAAAACTTAGTAAAAGCAAAAGGATTTAAAGATATTGTTATATTCGAAAATTCTAACAGCACAAGTGTAATTATAAAAGCTGATAAATTAGAGCCAGAACAAATAGCACAAATTCAAAACATTATATCAAGAGAACTAGAAGTTGGAGCAGAACAAATAAGTATTAGTACAAAATGATAAAAAAATATGTAAAAAAAGAAGGAAAAAGCGAAAAAAAAAAGAATAATATAGTAGTACATCATAACATATAATGTACAATAAAACTTTGGAAGGCGGTGCACATACATGCAAATTACAGACGTACGTTTAAGAAAAGTAAATTCAGAAAACAGAATGAAAGCTGTTGCTTCTGTAACATTCGATAATGAATTCGTAATTCACGATATCAAAGTTATCGAAAGTCAAAATGGATTATTTATAGCTATGCCTAGCAGAAAAACTCCAAACGGAGAATTCAAAGATATAGCTCATCCAATCAATGCTGAAACAAGGGAGAAAATTCAAAATGCTATATTAGAAGCATATAACTCTCCTGATGCTGAAACAGCTGAATAATAATAAATAAAAAAACACCTTCGGGTGTTTTTTTGTCTTTCTGAAAACCATACAGCCAGAAGGCTTTTAAAATTTTTAAATTCCTCAAAAATCATTTACTTTTATCAAATTTTGTGCTATAATAATTATGGTCGATAAAGAAAAAAATGCGTATAAAGGAGTGACTATAATGTTTAATATTGGAGATAAAGTAGTATATCCAATGCACGGTGCAGGGGTTATACAAGATATAGAGGAAAAAAATATTTTAGGTGAGAAAACTTCTTATTACATAATAAAAATGCCAGGGGAAGTTAAGGTTATGGTACCAACATCAAAGGCAAAAGAAATGGGCGTTAGAGACATTATCAATGGAGAAACAGCAAGTAAAGTCTTCAAAGTTCTTGAAACAAATTGTACAGAGATGTCTATGAATTGGAACAAGCGTTATAGAGACAACATGGAAAAAATGAAAAGTGGAGACATTTATGAAATAGCAGATGTTGTTAGAAATTTAAGTTTTAAGCAAAAAGAAAAAGGACTATCAACAGGAGAAAAGAAAATGTTAATAAATGCAAAACAAATATTAGTAAGTGAATTAACACTTGCAGAGAATTCACAAAAAGAGCAAATAGAGGAAGAAGTTGAAACAAAGATAAATCAATCATTTGAAGAATATAATGGAACAGAAGGAAATATTACAGAAGAAAATGGAACAGTAAATAAATTAATCAAATTTTAATTGAAAAGAACAGATAAAACTGTTCTTTTTTTATAAAAACACTTTATTTTTCTACCCAACTTGTGGTAGAATAGTAGAGAAAAATAATAAAAGGAGTAAGTAATATGAAAGTTGCGTATAAGCGAATTTTACTAAAGCTAAGTGGAGAAGCACTAGCAGGTGAAAAAAAGAATGGTATTGATGCAGAAACATTAGGAAACATATGTGACAAAATCAAGGAAATAGTTGGTATGGGAGTTCAAGTATCAATAGTAGTAGGAGGAGGAAACTTCTGGAGAGGCAGATATGGTCATCAAATGGAAAGAACAACATCAGATTATATGGGAATGCTTGCAACAACAATAAACGGTTTAGCACTTCAAGATGCACTAGAATCAAGAGGAATATATACAAGACTTCAAACAGCAATAGAAATGAGACAAATAGCAGAACCATATATCAAAAGAAAAGCTGCAAAACACTTAGAAAAAGGAAGAGTTGTAATATTCTCATGTGGTACAGGAAACCCATATTTTTCTACAGACACTTGTGCTGCTTTAAGAGCTGCTGAAACAGATTCAGAAGTTATTTTACTTGCAAAAACAATAGATGGAGTATATTCAGCAGATCCAAAAGAAGATAAAACAGCTGTTAAATATGATGAAATTTCATATTTAGATATTTTAAACAAGGATTTAAAAGTAATGGATTCAACAGCTACATCTCTTTGCAGAGATAACAACATTCCACTTATAGTATTTGGAATAGATGACCCTGAAAATATAGTAAGAATAATAAAGGGTGAAAAAATAGGTACAATAGTACGCTAAAATTTAGGAGGTTTTTATGGATTTAAGTAATATTGAAGAAAAAATGAGTAAAACAATAAGTGTTTTACAAGAAGATTTATCAGAAGTTAGAGCAGGAAGAGCAAATCCTGCAATATTAAACAAAATTATGGTTAATTATTACGGAGTTGCAACACCAATTAATCAAGTTGCAGGAATATCAGTTCCAGAAGCAAGACTTATAGTAATTCAACCATGGGATGCAACACTTTTAAAAGAAATTGAAAAAGAAATTTTAAAAGCAGAAATTGGAATTAACCCCAATAATGATGGAAAAGTTATAAGACTAGCATTCCCAGAATTAACAGAAGAAAGAAGAAAAGAATTAGTAAAAGAAATAAAGAAAATGGGAGAAGAATCTAAAGTAAGTGTTCGTTCTATAAGAAGAGAAGCAATGGATATAGCAAAAGCAGAACAAAAAGAAGGAACAATTACAGAAGATGAACTAAAAGGAGCAGAAGATAAAATTCAAAAATTAACAGATAGTAAAGTTGCTGAAATAGATAAAGCAATTGAAAATAAAGAAAAAGAAATAATGAGTGTTTAATATATAAAAGGAGGCTAAAAAAATAGCCTCTTTAAATTTGTCGAAAAATGTCGAATGCTGTCAATATTGTACTGAACCCAAAAAGTTGGACAGTATAAATTAGGCTACTAACATGGAATGTT
>USHY01000016.1 GCA_900554635.1 uncultured Clostridium sp.
TCTCTTCTCATTTACCTCTCTCCTATCTCTAATATTTTTTTTGCACACCAAAACAAGAGATGAGTTTACCCATCTCTTGCGTGTATGTTCAATAAAGCATACTGTAATATGCCTGCTTTATTTCCTATATTATTTTTTTCTCTCTGCCCGGTTTTTATTTTGTAGAGTAATTGTGTGTGTACAGCCCCAAGGGTTTTAGCTATTTTGTTCATCATCTTTTTCTCCTTTGCTTTGCCTTTTTCTATATTTTATACTAAAATAATATTTTTTGCAATAGTTTTGGTGAAATATAGCAAATTCCCTTAATTTTTATTTTAAAATCCAGTTTTTCAATAAATTTTTAGCTTTTTTTATTTAGACCCCTCTTTAATAGCTCTAATCCTACAATTACTGCTCCACCTATTATAAAGAAAACTATGCTAAAGTTTGAGAAGTTCATTGCTGGTTGTGGTGTTTCTAGTGTTGCTGGGCCTATTATAATTGAATAGATAGAACCTATCATTAACCCCAAAATTGCATAAACAGTTTGTGAACGATGTTTTTCTAAGCATTTTCTTGCAACTTTTGCAAAAGCCATTAGCCCTGCAATTATTCCTAAACCAAATATCACTAAACTTGGAATTACTGAAAAATCAAAGTGCATAAATGCTTTAATATTATTCATTATAGGTATGTATATTCCAAATATGAGTAACATTGTTGAACCAGATATTCCTGGCAATATCATTGCTGAAATTGCTACCATTGCAACTAGGAAAATATATATTGCTGTTCCAAGATTCAATGTTTGTAAATTACTTACATTAATACTTGTGTTTGTGCTTATAACAGTTATTGCTATAACTAGGGCAATTCCTAAAACACCCCAAATAATGTTTTTATATTTTCCTTTTATTGATTCTAATTCCTCTTTAACAACAAGTGGTATCGCAAAAATTATAAAGCCCAAAAACAATGAACTCATTTCGTATATTTTCGTATTGAACAAGTCTGCTAATATGCTTGCTGCTAGTAAAAATCCTACTGCCCAGCCAATTAAAATTTTAAATAAATATATTCCTGCTTTTTTCTTTGCTTCCCAATTTCCTCTAAAAATATCATCTAATGCTTTTATGAAATCATCATAGAATCCTAGTATAAATGCAACAGTTCCACCAGATACCCCTGGAACGCTATCTGCTAATGCCATACAAAAGCCATTTATGAAACGTATTGCTAGTTCTTTTATTTTTTTCATATTTTTTCCCTTTCATATGAGCCAGTATAATTGTACTGGCTCATTTTTTATTATTAATTATAATCTACAACATCAATCCAATTCATTAAGAAAGCTCTTTCTTCTTCACTTGCTTTTGAAAGGTGTGCTGCAGCAACAATTGGTATCCATTTTTGAATTAATCTTTTTTCTGTATTTGACTTTTCTGAAAATTTGTGCAAATAGATTTCAGCTTCTTCCTTTTTTCCAGCTAAGTTAAATAGTAAGAATGTCCTTGCAGCATCTGCTGCTCCATTTCCTTGTGTTACATGTGCCCAGTCAATTACATATGGTGTTCCATCTGTTTTTATTATTATATTACTTGGATTGAAATCTCCATGGCATATTTGATTGTTTTTTGGCATACTTTCTAATCTTGTATTTAAGTCATATTTCATTGTAGCATTCAAGCCTGTTTCTGCTATTTTTCTTTGCATTTTGTCCTTTAATTTGTTAAGCATTGGAGCCCTTTGTGCTAATACTTTTAATTGCAAGTTAACAAATAACTCCATGTATTCTTCTAATTTTTCTGGGTTTTCATCCATAATTTCTTGTAAGCTTCTTCCTTCAATATGTTCTGAAACTAGTGCCCATCTGTCATCCATTTTTGTAACTTCAAGTAGTTTTGGTACATTTAGTCCAGTTTCTTCAACTCTTGCTTGGTTTAGTGCTTCATTTAAAATGTTTGATTTTGAATAATTTTCTACAAATAGTTTTATTGTTTTATCATTATCTCTATAAACTGTTTTTGTTTTTCTCTCTGCTATTACTTCCATTATCTTTCACCTCCGTAATATGCTTCTAAGAACATTTCTTTAATTTCTTCGATTAAAGGATATCTTGGGTTTGCTCCTGTACATTGGTCATCAAATGCTTGTTTACTTAGGTCATCTAATCTGTTTAAGAATTCCTGTTCATCTACTCCATAGTCTCTAATAGTTTTTTTGATTCCTATTTTTTCTTTTAATTCATCTATTGCTTTTATTAAGTTTTCTAGTTTTTCTTCGTTTGTATTTCCGCCTAAGCCTAAATAATCAGCTACTTCTGCGTATCTTTCTAGTGTGTGTGGATATCCATATTGTGGGAATGTTCCCATTTTTGTTGGTACTTTACTTGCATTAAATCTTAAAACTTTGTCTATCATTAAGGCATTTGCTACACCATGTGGTATATGGTAAAATGCTCCTAGCTTGTGTGCCATTGAGTGGCATACTCCTAAAAATGCGTTTGCAAAGGCCATACCTGCCATTGTTGCTGCATTTGCCATTTTTTCTCTAGCTTCAACATCCTGTCCGTTTTCATAAGCTCTTGGTAGATATTCGAATATTGTTTTTATTGAACGTAAAGCTAGACCATCTGTGTAGTCTGTTGCCATCATTGAGGCATAAGCTTCTAAGTCGTGTGTTACTGCATCAATTCCTGATGCTGATGTTAATCCTTTTGGTGCATCCATCATCATATCTGCGTCTACAATAGCCATTTTTGGCATTAATTCATAATCTGCAAGAGGATATTTTATTCCAGTTTGCTCATCTGTTATAACTGCAAATGGTGTTACTTCTGAACCTGTTCCACTTGATGTTGGTATTGCAATAAAATATGCTTTTTCTCCCATTTTTGGAAAAGTGTATATTCTTTTTCTTATATCTGAAAATCTCATTGCCATATCCATAAAGTCAACATCTGGATGTTCGTATAATACCCACATGATTTTTCCTGCATCCATTGCACTTCCTCCACCAATTGCTATTATGCAATCTGGTTTGAAGCCTTCCATTGCTTTTGCTCCTTCTTTAGCACTTGCAAGTGTTGGGTCTGGTTGAACATTGAAGAATGTAGTGTGTGAGATCCCCATTTCATCTAATTTGTCAGTTATTGGTTTTGTATATCCATGTGTAAATAAGAATTCATCTGTAACTATAAATACTCTTTTTTTACCCATTACTGTTTTCAATTCATCTAGGGCTACTGGTAAGCATCCTTTTTTAATATATACCTTTTCAGGTACTCTAAACCAAAGCATATTTTCTCTCCTCTCTGCTATTGTTTTAATATTTAATAAATGTTTTACTCCAACATTTTCTGAAACTGAGTTTCCTCCCCATGAACCGCAGCCTAATGTTAGTGATGGTGCTAATTTGAAGTTATATAAATCTCCAATTCCTCCTTGTGATGATGGTGTGTTTATTAATATTCTTGATGTTTTCATTACATGTGAGAATTTTTCAATTTTTTCTGTTTCAGTTTTTGCATTAACATATAGTGATGAAGTATGTCCAAGTCCGCCATCTTCTATTAGTTTTTCAGCTTTAGCAACTGCTTCATCAAAGTTTTGCGCTCTATACATTGCTAATACTGGAGATAATTTCTCATGTGCAAATTCCTCAGATAAATCAACACTTTCAACTTCACCTATAAGTATTTTTGTGTTTTCTGGAACTGAAACTCCTGCAAGTTCTGCAATTGTATGTGGTTTTTGACCTACAATTTTAGAGTTTAATGCTCCATTTATTATCATTGTTTTACGCACTTTATCTTTTTCTTCATCATTTAGGAAATAGCATCCTCTATCCATAAATTCTTGTCTTACTTTGCCGTATATACTGTCTAAAACTATTACAGATTGTTCTGAGGCACATATCATTCCATTATCAAATGTTTTTGAATGTATAATTGAGTTTACTGCTAAAAGTATATCTGCTGTATCATCAATTACTGCTGGTGTATTACCTGGACCAACTCCAATTGCTGGTTTTCCACTTGAATATGCAGCTTTTACCATGCCTGGTCCACCTGTTGCCAAAATAGTATCAGCTTCCTTCATTATAAGGTTTGTAAGTTCAAGTGATGGAACATCTATCCAATCTATTATTCCCTCTGGTGCTCCTGCTTTAACTGCAGCTTCTAAAACTACTTTTGCTGCTGCTATAGTTGAATTCTTAGCTCTTGGATGTGGGCTTATAATTATTCCATTTCTAGTTTTTAAAGCAATTAAAGTTTTGAAAATAGCTGTTGAAGTTGGATTTGTAGTTGGAATAACTGCTGCAATAACCCCAATAGGTTCAGCAAGTTTTTTAATTCCATAAGCCTTATCCTCTTCAATAACTCCACAAGTTTTTACATGTCTATAAGCATTGTAAATATACTCAGATGCAAAGTGGTTTTTAATAACCTTATCCTCAATAACACCCATTCCAGTCTCTTCCACAGCCATTTCAGCAAGCGGAATTCTAGCCTGATTAGCCGCAACAGCTGCCGCTTGAAAGATTTTATCCACCTGTTCCTGAGAAAATTTGCCAAACTCTCTCTGAGCCTCCCTAACCCTAGCAAGCGCCTTTTCAAGGGATTCTATACTGTCTACAATTTCATATTCTTTACTCATAAAATTCTTCCTCTCTTTCACCATTAGTATATACCACAAAAGCTAAAAAATTTCAATATTTTGATAATAAATAGTAAAAAAAGTTTTTTCTTGATATTCAATTTTGTTAAAAAATAAAAATTTCATGGTCTAATATTTATTGTCTTTGAAATCCTAATTCAAATTGACATAATTTTCCGTTTTTGCTATAATTATTATGTAAAACCTTATCAATCCTGTTTTCAGGTTTATATATACAGCTTGTTAAATTATTATTTTCAGGAGGAAAAGTGTATGTTGATTTTTGTTATTTTTCTTGTGTTGGCTATTTTGTTGGCTTGCGTTGGAATCTTTATTGCGCATAAGGAAAGCGATGTTGTTATTCTGGCTTCACTATGTATAATAGCTGGTATTATGTTTGGATTATGGGCTCCTGTGGCTGGATATACTGATTATGTTCCTTGTGGGGAATATAATTTGAGTAAGTTGTCAACTAGCATATATGGCATTAATACATATGTTGAAATTCGCCCAAACAGGACCTATACTTTCAAATATGAATCCAATGAAAAAACCGAAGAAGCAGATTCATTCTATACTCTCAAAACTGTAAGAAATGGTAACTGC
Source organism: uncultured Clostridium sp. (assembly GCA_900554635.1). GTDB lineage: Bacteria > Bacillota > Clostridia > TANB77 > CAG-508 > UMGS1781. Next base: position 5,244 of record USHY01000016.1, read on the forward strand.
GAAATTATAGAAGGTGATTTTATAGTTCCTTATGTTTCAGTTTACAAGAGTGAAGGCAAACCTTCAATCTGGTCTTTTGCATTGTGGAATACTACATATAAATATGTGTTTCACATTCCAGAATGTACAACCTATGTTTTTAATGAAAATGTAAAATAACTAAAACCCATGCAAAAAGGATAGCCTTGAAAAATAAGCTATCCTTTTTTCTAATAATATACTTCAACTAAATACAACCCATGTGCAGGTAATGTTTTTCCTGCCTTTGTTCTATCCTGTGATAATATTATTTTCTCAATCTCTTGTGGTTCTATTTTTCCGAAGTCCTACATCTACTAGAGTCCCTGATATTATTCTTACCATATTGTACATAAATCCATTTCCTGTTAATTCAATAATAATTCTTTCCCCATTTTGAATTACTTCTGCCTTATATATTGTTCTTACTGAATTTTTGCTACTTGTACCACTTGCCCTGAAGCCTTTAAAATCGTGCTCTCCCTCGAAATATTTTGCAGCTTCCTGCATTTTTTCAATATCCAATTTTTGTGGCACATGATACTCTAAATCCCTATATATAGCTGTTCCTTGGCTTGAATTATTTATTATATACCTATATTTTTTCCCCTTACAATTATACCTAGCATGAAAATTTTCTGGAACTTCCTCTGCTGATTTTATAACTATACTCTTTTTCAATCTTGAATTTATTGCAATAGCAATTTTATCTATTTCTATCTTACTGTTTGTTTTAAAATTTGCCACTTGTCCTAAACTATGAACTCCGCTATCTGTTCTGCCAGAAGCATTTAAAGCTACTTCTTCTCCTGTGATTTCCTTTATTGCTTGTTCTATTTCTCCCTGAATATTTAATTTGGTGGGTTGCTTCTGCCATCCACCAAATTTATTCCCATCATATTCAATTACTAATTTAATATTCCTCATTCTTCTTTTTTCTTTCCCCATTTTTTCTTTTCTTCAACTTTTGGAACTAAATTTTTAATTAAAATTTGTTTTAAAGCTTCTTCCTTAACATCTGCAATCAATGTTCCATTTTTTGCAACAGAAATTTTACCAGTCTCCTCTGATACGACAACTACAATACTATCAGATTCCTTTGATATTCCTATTGCTGACCTATGCCTTGTTCCTAAACTTTTTGATATATTTTTATCATTTGCAAGTGGTAACATACACGCAGCAGCCATTATCTTGTTTTCACTTATTATAACTGCTCCATCATGTAATGGTGTATTAGGTTCAAAAATATTTACTAACAATTGTGGTGATATTTCTGCTCCAATTACTACTCCTGTATCTATGATATCTTTTAATTTTATATCTCTTTCAATTACTATCAAAGCACCTTTCTTGCTATTTGAAAGCTCTTTTGCAGCTATTGCAATTTTGTAGATATTTTCTTTTGCTTTTGTGGCAATATCTTGTTCTATTCCAAAAAATTTATTTATTTTGTTTGAACCCAATTGTTCAAGTGCTCTCCTTAATTCTGGTTGAAACATTACAATCAATAGTATAACACCATATGTCATAAATGAAGTTAATATAAAATTTAATATTCGCAAGTTTAATATAGAGCTAACCATTGTTGCAATTATTAATAACATAATTCCTTTTAGTAATTGCAAAGCTCTTGTTCCCTTTACAAATTGAAAAAATTTTACTGCTATAAAAATTACCAAGCTTATATCTAGTATAAACATAATTGCTTCATATGGGCTATTTGTTATGGAATTAATGTAATTTGCTATATCTCCTTCTTTTATAGATAATAATTCAACTCCCTTTAGCATTCGTTTTTCCCCCTATTTTACAAATAACATATATAGTAATGATGCTGAACCTCCTAAAATCATAAGTAGTGCCATTACTCCAGCAAAAATTCTTATTATTAGTTTATTTTTTTTGTTCATATTTATACACTTCCCTTCCTTAGTTTGTATTCATTTTTTATAATTGTCATTATAATTTGTACTGTTTTTTCTAAGTCATCATTTTTTAAAACATAATCATATATTCCGATTTTTGATTCCTCATAATCGAACCTATTTAATCTTAGTTCTATTTCTTTTATGCTTGCTTTTTCAACTCTGTGTTCTAGTCTTCTTCTTAGTTCTTCCTTTGGAACTCTTAAAAAGATTGTAACTATGTTCATTTCATTTTTTAGTAGTTTCAAAAGGTTTTCTGTTCCATTAACCTCTATGTCTTTTACAATTATTTTTCCTGACTTTATCTTTTCATTAAGTATTTTCTTTGAAGTTCCATAATAATGCTCATGGTGAACAGAATATTCATAAAATTCATCTTCTCTGATCTTTGCTTCAAATTCTTCAGTAGAAATAAAATTATAAATCTGCCCATCAACTTCCCCTTCACGAGGCTTTCTATCTGTATATGATGGCATAGATGTTACATTACTCATTCTTTTTATTAGTTCCTTTTTAATGGTGTCTTTACCAGCACCAGAAACTCCTGATAATAGTACTAACATTCTTTCACCTTGCCTTCAGCTATTTCATTCGCTGCAAGTGTTACTGCTGATTTTTCTCTTACCTTTGTAAGTGGTATTTGTCCTCCTGCAATTTGTCTTGCTCTTTTTGAAACTAGTATTACTAGTTCGAATCTGTTATCTACTACTTTTAGTAAATCTGTAACTGTTGGTTTGATAATCATTTTAAATCATTTCCTTTCTTTTCTACTCTTCTATACTATTTTCATCTTTAGCTATATTTTTATCTAATCTTGCTGATATTGTCTCTGGTTGAACTGCTGATAAGATTACATGACCTGAATCCATTATCAAAACTGCTCTTGTTCTTCTACCACAAGTTGCATCTATTGCAGTTTTTTCATCTTTTGCTTCTTGGACTATTCTTTTTATTGGTGCTGCTTCTGGGCTTACAATTGAAACAATTTTGTTTGCAGAAACAACATTTCCAAAACCTATATTAACTAATTGCATTAAAAATCCTCCTATTCTATGTTTTGTATTTGCTCACGGATGTTTTCTAGTTCTGTTTTAATATCTACAACATAGTTTGTTATTTGCAAATTATTTGCTTTTGAACCTATCGTATTGGTTTCCCTATTCATTTCTTGAATTAGGAAATCTATTCTTTTTCCGTTGCTATTTGTCTGTTCTAGTAGATTCAAGAACTGTGAAATATGACTTTTCATTCTTGTTATTTCTTCTTCTACAGAACATTTATCTGAATAAATAACTATTTCCTGTGCCAATCTATTTTCATCAACTACATTTGGCTTTAATAACTCATTTACCCTCTTCTCTAATTTTACTATATATTCGCTTACAAGTCCAGTAGAAATTGAATTTATTTGATTAATTTTTTCAGAAACACTCTCAATTCTTTCTTGTAAATCTTCCTTTATTTTTTCTCCTTCAATTTCTCTCATTTTAATAAAGTTTGTAATTGCTTCTGATACAGTTTTAGTAAGTTCTTCTGTTATTATGTTTTCTCCTTCTTGGTCAAGAGTTGTGTTAAGCACATCAGGCAATCTTACTACATCTATTACCTCTATATTTGAATTTATACTTGTCTCTTCTGCAAGTTTTTTCATTGCTTCTATATAATTTTTTGCCAAATCATAATTCAGCTCAATATTTCTTCCTTTATCACTATTATTAGTAAAAGATACAAAAACCTCAACTTTTCCTCTAGTTATAGAGTTAGATATTAGTTTTCTAACAGTATCTTCTAAAAAACTTATATTTCTTGGCATTTTAATAGATATATCGCTATATCTATTATTTACTGATTTAATTTCTACGGTATATTCCCTAGAGTCACATTCATATTTGCCTCTACCATAACCTGTCATACTCTTTAACATTATTTTGTCTCCTTTTCAACTGTTGTTGTTACATTCTTGCGTGGTCTCCCTCTTTTTTTAGGTGCATTGCTACTTTTTTCTTGTTCTATTTTAGGTTCAGCTTTAACCTTTTCTATTTTTGGCTCTGCTTTAATTTTTGGTTCTACCTTAAGCTCTTCTGTTTTAGCTTTTGGCTTTCTTCCTCTTTTAGCTTTTGGTTTTTCTTCTAATTCTTTTACTTCTTCTTTTTTTATTTCTTCTATTTTATTTTCTTCTTTTATTTTTGGTTTTCTGCCTCTTTTGACCGGTGTTTTTGTTGTTTTCTCTGGTGCATCTTTTTCTGAATTTATTTTTTTAGTTTTTGTTTTATTCTCCTTTTTTTCTCCTTTTTCTTTTGTTATTACTTTTTCTTCTTTTTTAGTTTTTTGTTTAGATTTTATTTTGTTTTCCTTTATCTGCTCTTTTATTTTTTTCTTTTCAATTTCTGCCATTTCATCTAAACTTTCTCTTTTTATAATTGAAGATATATCGCTCTTGCTTTCTAGGTAATTAGATTTCTCTACAATATATATTCTTATTATTTTAACTATATAATATACAGTAATTATAGCTATAAAAGCATATAGAAAAGTATTTGAAAACTTATAAAAAATATATGGTGCAAACAGCATAAACACTGATAGTACTAGTGTTTCAACTCCACATAACGCCCATGTCCCGCTATCTTTTTTGTATGCAATCTCAAAAATAATTATTGAAAAAATCATTGTTTGAATTGAATAAACATTATACATAAAAATAGTAGATTCTTTTTGTATGTAATTTGCTGCTATTATAAAAATGTAAACCAACATCACAGCCGCAATACCAATTGCAGCATTTGATATAATTCTATTAGAAATTTTTGTTTGTTCTTCTTTGGGTAATTCCCTTTTTTGAACTATTTCCTCAATATTATCTAATACTTCCTTTTTCAATTCTTTTCTTCCCTTCTACTTTAGTTTTTATTCAAACTCATATGTTATAATATTTGTAATTGCCATTCCTGCTGTTTCTGTTCTTAATATTCTATTACCTAAACTAACTGGTATTGCTCCTGCCTCTTGTAATTTGCAAGCTTCATCTACTGCAATACCACCTTCTGGCCCTATTATTGCACCTATTTTTAGGTTTGCTTGTTTTTCTATATTTTTAAGTACATTTTTTATAGTGTTGTTTTTCTCATTCTCATATGCCAATAATACTATATCATATTTTTCAATTAAATTCAAAAGATTTTTGAAATTTATTAAATTTTCTACTTTTGGTATAATATCCCTTCCACTCTGTTTGGCTGCTGTTTCAGCAACTTTTTGCCATCTTTCAATTTTTTTTGCTGAAGATTTTTTATCCATTTTTACTATACATCTTTCCATTTCAACTGGTACAAATTCCTTTGCTCCAAGTTCTGTACACTTTTGAATAATGAACTCCATCTTCTCAGCCTTTGGGAGTCCCTGAAATATTGTAATATCAATCTTCGGCTCTGCAATTGCACTATGCTTGTCTAAAATCAAACATTCAATTGATTCCTTGCCTATGGATTCTATTTTGCATAAAAAATTATCAGATGTATCTATATTGCAAAGTTTTAATTCTTCACCAATCTGTTTTCTTAAAACATTTGCAATATGATTCACATCTTCGCCAATTATTGATATTTTGTTATTTTTTATTTGATTAGATTTTATAAAAAATTTTGGCATATTTTTACCTTTCGTCCCCTTCAAGCTCTCCTGAATCTTCTTGTTGTCTTTGAATTGTATGGTTTATTGCTGCACCTGCTATGTCTCCACCAAGCTCATATCTCTGTTCTATTTCTTCTTTTGTAATTAATCCTTCTTGTTGAAGCATTTCTAACAAATAGTCATTTGTTGCTTCGCCAACATAAACTGCAACTTTAAGTCTTGCAAGACATTCATCATATGTTAATAATCTAGTTTTTTCTAGTTCTTTCCCTCTTTCAACCAATTCTTCTTTTGAAGCATCTGGATACATTTCTTTCACTTTCTTAAAGAATTGATTTTTGCTTTCATTTGGACTCCACATTACTTCTTCAAGAAATTCATTTATACATTTATTTTTTGTATCTTCATCAAAGTTGATTTTCCCCTCTTTTTCTAGTTGCCTTAATTCTTTAAATTTTTCTTCAAACCTTGCTCTTCTTTCTGTTACATTGTTTGTTTCACCATTTAATACATCATCATATTCTCTTTCTAAGTTTGCTCTAATTCCTCTTTTAACAATATCTTTGTAAATCTCTTCTATCTCTGATGATTTTCTATCTGTGAATTTTTGATTCATGGTAATAAAGCATGGCTTAAGAGTTAAATTTTCATTTGAATTTCCATAATCAATGTATAATTTTGAATATCTTTCAATAAGCATTTCTACTCTCTGCTGTAATATTTTATTTATTTTTCTTGTAGTTGGTTTTACAGATTTTTCATAATTTAAACTTCTCAATTCATACATAGTCTCTGCAACATTTTTGCTCATTCTCATACCATCAATGCCTTGCGAATTTTGAATTAAATCATCTCTTAGTCTTCTCGTTACCCACGCAACAATTTTATCTTTTTTGCCACCTTCAGCTCGCCACTCATCTAGCTTATCTTTGGTTAGCCCCATTTTAATAAAAATTTTTTCGTAATCCTTATCATCTACATCAACAGTTTTTTTAAAAATGCCATCTCTAAAATCTTTTGCGACATAAGATATTGGATCGCAAAAAAGTACGATTGCTCCTTCTTTAGTTCGATTTTTTGTTTTTCTATCTAAGCCCTTTTCAAAAAATGTTCTTATATATTCATCATTTACATTTTCATCAGTTTTATCTCTATTAATCTTAACTTCCTTTTGTGTGCCTTCACCATTATGGCAAACAGCAATGTCTGATATAGTTAGAAATGCTGAATTATACATTTTTTTCTCTCTTTTTGTCAGTTCCCTGTTTTTCATTTCAGCAAGTCTGTTTAAAATTTTATTATGTATTCCTTCTATTTCTAGTAAAAGTCTAGCAAGTGAACTATGGTGTATTTCACAAATTCCCTTCTTTTGCAAATATAAAGATAGCAAATGTTCTCCATCATGTGCAAATGCTGTATGTGCTATATCATGAATTAATCCTCCAATATATGCTAAATCTTCATTTAGTAATAAATCTTTTGCAACAATTTCTGCATTTAGGGCTGTATCTTGAACATGTAGTCCTCTTGTATTAGCATGCCCCTCAACTCCTGGATTTCTTTCTGATGACATATTTTTTTGTTGCATTCTTATCCATGATTTAGAATATTCAACGATTTCCTCTTTAAAAACAGTTAAATAATCATCTGGTATATAAGTTGCAAATTTTGAATGTTCTAAATAAAATAAATTTTTCTTTCGAAATTCTCTTATCATCTCTTTGAATTTTAATGCTGTTTTTGATTCCTTTTTGTAAACCGTTTTTTTGCTATCTTTTGCTACACTATTTTTTACTTGTCTCATGAAATACTCCTTATTTTAAAAATCTATGTTTTGCCTTTAATTATCTTGTCATAGCCTGTAGTCCTTTTAGGTTAGCAGATACTTCCCCACCTCTGTTTTGTTGTGCTGCTTCATATTGTTCTTGTGTCATATATCCTAATTCTATAGCTAAATCTTTAATTCCTTCATCTGTCATACCACTTACATAGTCTATAGATAACTGTGTTGCCATTTTTTCCAATATTGTTTTTCTTTCTTCTTGTATTTTCTGCTTAATTATACTTTCAATTTTTTCTTTTCTTTCAGTTTCCTCTTCTTTGTTACTAGGCTTTGCAGCTAATTCTGGATTTTGTGATAATACAGTTTCTCTAATTTTCTTAATTTCATCCTCAATTGTTTTTTCAAGTTCTTCGGTCTTTTTAACTCCTTTTTCTTCACCATACTTATAATCTGGTGAAAGTGCTCTTTTTATCTTACTTCTTACCTGTGTTTCTAATGCTTTACATGTGTAAACATAAGTTCTAGCAAATCTTGATGTTTGGCCTTGTACATTTTTCTCTATCTTTTTTATAATATCAAATTTAGATTTTCTGTTTCTCATATCTCTGGTATAATGCCCTACTGTAGAAAGACTTCTTGCATGGTCTAGCAGTTTTCTTTTATTTTCTTCTGGAGTTTCATTTTTTTCGCTGTTTTGTTCTATTTCACTATCAGCAAACTCTAAATATTCTGCTGGTATTTTTTCTCTAACCGTACTATTTTTAAGTTTTTGTTGTATTATTTTTGATTTCATAAGTTCTTCTGAGCAATGATTTACAATTCTTTCTACATTTTGTGGTAGCAAATGTTTTTGATATTCAGTTTTTGTGTTTGGAACATAATAAGTATATCCAAAATTTCTTGCTCTTTTATATAATTTTTTTGCTGTATCAGAAAACATTGGTGCTCTAAATTCATCTGAATGTTCTGATTGATTGTAAGATTTAGTATTTCTAATTAAATCATTTATAAAATACTCTTGAACAATATTAGTAACATGGTTTACAACTCTTGTATTAATATATAGCATATTTCTAACATAGCTTGAGATTTTTTGTATATCGCTATCTAGTTTTGCATATTTTTCATCTGTTATTTCCCCTTGTTCTTGTATATATCTCTCCATATGTTCATGCATTATTTTATTTACTTCATCTTCTATTGCATTCTTCTCTGTTTCATATTGTTGCTCATATTCTTCTCTTAGCCTTGCTATTTCTTCAGGTTCAGCATCTGCTTTATCTATTTCTTCACTTCTTGCTTCATCTTCACAGTATTTTGAAAGTTTAAAAGTGTCTATATCTTTTTCTTTAATTTCTTTCATTATACTTCTAGTTATGTCTAATATTTCCTTGTTGCTGTCTGCAAAAACATCTTCTGAAGTTTCTTCTAAATATTTTTCTTGTATTGATGCAAGTTTATTTTTAGCAATTTTAATAGCCTCAATTCTGTCTTCTTCACTATTTTCAATATCCAAATAATTTTCTGATATAATAGCACCAAATAGTTCTAAATATTTATCATTAAATGTTTTTAAAATTCCAAGTCTGAAACCATCTCTTATATCACTGCTTAAATATGCTATAACATCAGCATATTTTCCAAGCATTCCTTCTGGAATTTGTGATGTAAATTTATAATCATTTTTTGTGTTTGATCTTTCAAGTTTATCTTCAACTGCTTCTTTAATAGTATCATAGTGTTCTGGCTGTTTGTTTTCTTCTCCTGGTTTTGCCTCACCATCATGTGAAATAACAATATCAAGAAAATAGTTAAAATCCATTTCAAGCTTTTCTTTTAATTCTGGTAAATTATCAATATTTGGAATCATGCTTAATGCAGTATTTAAAATATTTTCAGCTTGTATAATTTCAATACCTTTGGCATTGTGGTGAAAATAACCGCAATTATTTATTTTTCCAAGTGATGTGAAAATTTCCTCACCATCATGTGCACTAAATGGATGTCCAACATCATGCATCATCATACCTACATATGCAAGTTCTCCATTAAGTCCAATACCTTCTGCTAATCTTTTAATAACAGATGCAGCATTTAATTCATGCACTAACCTATAAGTCAAGTGTGAATCGAACTTATCCCATAAGGCCGCCATTGGTTTATCTCCTGACCTATTAACACTATTGGCATTAATAATTGCGGATTTTAAAATATCCATATACTTTTTTTCATCCCATGCAGTTTCGGTTCTTTGCATTGCACTAATTTTGGGTTTACTTTCTTGGTTCATATAATAACTCTCCTTCAAACAAAATACTATAATAATTGTACCACACTTTTCCTCATTTGTGAAGTCAAAAAATAGCAGAATTTTGCAAAATTCTGCTATTTTTTCATTTTATCCAAATATTCCTCTCTTTTTAATTGGAGGTTGTTCATTCATTGTTTTTGCAAGCTTTGTAAGTAGATCTCTTTGTTCTGTTGTAAGTCTCTTTGGAATTTGTACATTTACAACGAAGACAAAATCTCCATGATATGTACTATTTACCGCTTTAAATCCTTTGCCTTTTATTGTAAATTTTGTTCCACTTTGTGTACCTTCTGGTATTGGGTAAATTTCCTCTGTTCCATCTACCATTGGTATTTTTAAATTTGCACCTAGTGTTGCTTGTGTAAATGTTATAGGTACTTCGCAAATTACAGTGTTTCCTTGTCTTTTAAATACCCTATGGTTCCTTACTGTAACTACAACATATAAATCTCCTTTTGGTCCACCTTTTGTACCAGATTCTCCTTCTCCCTTTAATACTATAGTTTGGTCATTATCAATTCCTGCTGGTATTGATATTTTAATTTTTACTGTTTTACGAATTGTACCTTTTCCTTTACAATCCGGGCACTTTTCTTCTATTTTAGTTCCTTCTCCACCACATTCCGGACAAGTTTTTGTTGTTTGCATTTGACCTAAAATTGTTGAAACAGTTTGAGTAACCCTACCTGAGCCATGGCATGCTGCACATGTAGATGTCTTTGTTCCTGGTTTTGCCTTTGTTCCATGGCATGTTGGACATTCCTCTTCACGCATAATAGTAATCTCTTTTTTTACGCCTGAATAAGCTTCCTCAAAAGTAACATCTAAATTATATTTTAAATCTCTACCCTTTTTAGGTCCTGCTGATCTTTGTCTTGTTCTTGAACCAAATCCAGAACCTCCTCCGAAGAAACTTGAGAAAATATCACCAATATCTCCAAAATCGCTTCCGAAACCATCAAAGCCACTAAAGCCATTAAAGCCAGAACCTGTATAAGAATAATAACCACCACCAGGTCCTCCTGCACCTCCGCCAAAGCCTTGTGGTCCATCAGGGCCAAATTGATCATACATTCTTCTCTTTTGAGGATCAGACAAAGTCTCATACGCTTCAGAAACCTCTTTAAACTTCTCCTCAGCTTCTTTCTTATTATCCGGATTTGCATCAGGATGATACTTTTTAGCCAGCTTCCTATAAGCCTTCTTTAAATCCTCTTCACTAACATTTTTATCAACACCTAAAACTTCATAATAATCTCTTTTATTTGCCATCTTAACTACTTACTCCTTTTTTTGTAAATTATATCTATATTATCAAAAACAATACTACACATATAACTCACAAACCAGATTGGGCGGACTGCAAACCACCCGCCCAATACTTAGAATCTATTTATTGTCACTATTTCCATCATCTTCAACTTTATAATCAGCATCATAAACATTTCCATTATTTGCATTATTTTCTGTATTTGCTTCTGCACCTTCAGCTCCATTTGCGCCTTGTGCTGCAGCATTTGCCTTATATAACTTCTCAGAAATTTGATAGAACACTTGAGTTAATTTCTCTGTTGCCTCTTTAATTGTTTCTGTATTATTTGTCTCCAAAGCTTTTTTAACATTATCAATCTCAGTCTCAACTTTAGCCTTCTCTTCGCCACTAATCTTGTCTCCTAATTCATCTAAAGTCTTTTGGCTACTATATACTAAGCTTTCTGCATTGTTTTTAACTTCAACTTCTTCTTTTTTCTTCTTATCTTCTGCTGCATGTGCCTCTGCATCTTTAACAGCTTTATCAATATCTTCCTCAGATAAGTTTGAACTTGCAGTTATTGAAACGTTTTGCTCATTACCTGTTGCCATATCTTTTGCAGATACATGTACTATACCGTTTGCATCAATATCAAATGTTACTTCGATTTGTGGAACTCCTCTTGGTGCTGGTGGTATTCCTGTTAATTGGAATCTTCCTAATGTTTTATTGTATGCAGCCATTTCACGTTCACCTTGTAATACATGAACTTCAACGCTTGTTTGACCATCTGCTGCTGTTGAAAATACTTGTGATTTTTTAGTTGGTATTGTTGTATTTCTTTCAATTAATTTTGTAAATACTCCACCATATGTTTCAATACCTAATGATAGTGGTGTTACATCTAGTAATACTAAGTCTTTAACATCTCCTGAAAGAACTCCTGCCTGAATTGCTGCACCAATTGCAACACATTCATCTGGGTTTATTCCTTTATTTGGTTCTTTGTTTGTTATTTTTCTTACAGCTTCTTGAACTGCAGGAACTCTTGTTGAACCACCAACTAATAATACTTGGTCAATTTTGTCTGCTGTTAATCCAGCATCTTTTAGAGCTTGGTTAACTGGTCCTGTTGTAGCATCAATTAAATCTCTAATTAATTCCTCAAATTTTGCTCTTGTTAATGTTACATCTAAGTGTTTTGGACCTGTGCTATCTGCTGTAATAAATGGTAGGTTAATATTTGTTTGGCCAACACCAGATAATTCTATTTTAGCTTTTTCTGCAGCTTCTTTTAGTCTTTGCATAGCCATTTTATCTGTGCTTAAATCAATACCGTTTGATTTTTTGAATTCATCAACTAAGTATTTTATAATTCTATCATCAAAGTCATCTCCACCTAGTCTGTTGTTTCCGCTTGTTGCTAGAACTTCAAATACTCCATCGCCAATATCTAGTATAGATACATCGAATGTACCTCCACCTAAGTCGTAAACCATTATTTTTTGGTCTTTGTCTTCTTTATCCATACCATAAGCAAGTGCTGCTGCTGTTGGTTCGTTTATAATTCTTAGAACTTCTAGTCCTGCAATTTTTCCTGCATCTTTTGTTGCTTGTCTTTGGCTGTCGCTGAAATATGCTGGAACTGTTATAACTGCTTGAGTTACTTTTTGTCCTAAATAATTTTCTGCATCTGCTTTTAATTTTTGTAATATCATTGCTGATATTTCTTGTGGAGAGAATTCTTCTCCATCAATTTTAACTTTTTTGTCTGTTCCCATATCTCTTTTAATAGAGATTACTGTATGGTCTGGGTTAGTTACTGCTTGACGTTTTGCTATTTGTCCAACTAATCTTTCACCATTTTTTGAAAATGCAACTACAGATGGTGTTGTTCTATTTCCTTCTGGGTTTGGAATTACAACTGGTTCTCCACCCTCCATAACTGCTACACATGAGTTTGTTGTACCTAAGTCGATACCTATAATTTTTGACATATATTGTCAACCTCCTTAAAATTTATATATTTTAAAATTAATAACTAATTAATTTGCTACAATTACCATTGAGTGGCGTATAACTTTTGGTCCTATTTTGTAGCCTTTTCTAAATTCTTCTTTTATTATTTTTTCGCCTAAAGACTCATCTTGTACACTGCTTACTGCTTCGTGTATTTCTGGGTCAAATGGTTTTCCAACTGTTTCGATTGTTTCTACTCCAAATTTTGTAAATATATCATGTATTTGTTTTACTACAAGTTCTATGCCTTGTTTCATATTTGCATCTTCTGTTTTGCTATCTGCTGCCTTTTCTAAGTTATCTAATACTGGTAAGAAACTTGATATTATATCTGCAAGTATTGAATTGTATAAGTTTTCTTTTTCCTTAGTATTCCTCTTTTTGTAATTTTCAAACTCTGCCATTACTCTTTTTAGTCTATCAACAGTTTCCTCAAGTTTTTGTTCTGTTTTTGTAAGTTCTGCATTTTCATCTTGTTTTACTTCTTGTGACACTTCTTCTTTGTTTTCCTCTGACATTTTATTCTCTCCTTCCAACTAATCATCTTTAAACTTTTCGTTTAATTTTTTGCTTATATATTTCATTACTGAAATTACTTTTGAATAGTCCATTCTTTTTGGTCCAATAATACCTATTGTTCCCAAATCTTTATTTCCTACAGTATGTTTAAATGTTACTACACTTAAATCTTTTAAAGCATCCTGTTCATTTTCTTCTCCAATGTAAATATTTATGTCTTTTGCCAATCCTGAGTTTAGTATTTCCATTACTTGCTCTTTTGTATCAAGAATACTTAAAAAATTTCTTGCTGTATCAATTTTTCTAAATTCTGGAAAATCGAATACATTGTTTGCACCTTCTAAGTATATATGTTCTGATTGTTCAAGAGATTTATTCATTTGAGCAATTATTGGCTTAATAACATCCACTTGGTCTTCCATTGACTCTAAGATATATTCTTCCATAGGTTTATCTATTTTTGTAAGTGGTTTTCCTATTAGTTTTCTTTTAAATAAGTAGTTTATATTATCCACTTGTGTTTCTGTTATATCTTCATTATATTTAATAATAGTTTCCTTTATTGCTCCATTTTCTGTTAAAACAACTGCCATTAGCAATCTATTTCCAAGTGGAACCAGTTTAACATCTGTTATAACATTATTACTTGCCTCTGGTCCTATTGCAACTGTTGTGTAATGTGTAATTTCCGAAATAGTATCTGTTGCAATTTTAGTTAAATCCTCAATTTCATTTACCTTTGTCTCAAGTTTAGACTTAATAAACTGAATCTCATCTAAGCTAATCTTCTCATCATTCAAAAGTTCATCAACATAAAATCTATAACCCTTAGCAGATGGAACCCTACCTGATGATGTATGAGTCTTCTCAATATACCCAAGTCTCTCCAACTCAGCCATATCATTTCTAATCGTAGCACTACTGCAACCTAAATTATAACTCTCCACAATAGTACCTGAACTCACTGGCTCAGCTGTATTAATATACTCTTCAATTATAGCCTGTAAAACTTGCCTCTGCCTTTGTTCCAACATAACCCTCACCTCAAAAATTAGCAGTCCTTTTCTCAGACTGCTAATATCATACACCTTATTTTAGCAAATGTCAATAGTTATTGCTAATTTTTTTAATTTTTTTTCAAAATCACTTGACTTAACTATCATTTAAGTATAAAATTTTTTTGGGTGTTTTTATGAAAGAATATAAGATAGATTTTTATAATAGTACTAATTTAAAAAGTTATGATTTAAACGAAAGCATGCGTTATCAGCTTTCTATGCTTCGGGAGTTTGGATGTTTTTACTAGGCAGCATTCTGAGAATGTTGCAAGTTTAACTTGTAGGATGTGTGAATATATGCACATGAAAGATTATTTTACTGTTTATTGCACAATGTGTGCTTATTTGCATGATATTGGGAAACAATTTATTCCTTCTGCTATTCTTCAAAAAACTTCTGCATTAACTCCAGAGGAATTCGAAATTATGAAAACTCACACAACCATTGGCTACCAAATATGTATGAAAGATCCAAAACTAAGACCATATGCTGCCGGCCCAATATACCACCACGAGGGTCTAAATGGCTCTGGTTATCCAAAAGGACTTGAAAAAAAGGACATACCTCTTGAAGGTCAAATAATTAGAGTTGCAGATGAATTTGATGCAATTACAAGTAAAAGACAATATAAAACTCACATTGGTGTTTGCGACACACTAAAAATCCTAGTATCTGAAACTAAGCCAAATAAAAAGAACCATGAAAAATATGGTAAAGTTAACCCAACCGCAGTAAAAGCCTTAATAAAAGTTATTATTGATGATACAGCCTATGAACTATACAATTTAGGTTTATATGTTGATTACCTAAAAAAAGAACAATCTCGACTAAAACAAATTCAAATCTATGAAAACAAAAAAAATAAAGCTACAAGAAAAAACGACATTGAATATTACACAGCAGGAATGTTCCAACTATTCGCTCCTGGCGAAACTGTAGAAAATTACAAAACCGTTCTTGAGGAGTACAAAACAGCCTACAATGTAAGGTCTCAAGAAATGGCAAACTTAACAGCTGAATTAAAAGAAATAAAGAAATTAAGAGTGTAAATTTACTTACACTCTTTAATTATCTTTTTTAAACAAGTAACCAAATAATTTATATCATCTCTATGAGTTTTCTCTCCAAAAGTTGTTCTAAGAGACCCTTGTAAATATTCTGGCTCCACTCCTATTGCTACTAGTACATGCGAAGGTTCTGCTGAAGCTGAATTACAAGCAGAACCAGTAGATGCACATATGCCCATCTCATCTAATCTCAGCAACAAGTCCCCTCCATTAACTCCTTTAAATGAAACATTTGCATTCCCTGGAAGTCTTTTATTTCTGTGCCCATTTATTTTAACTTCACTAAACTCCTGCTTTATTCTTGAAAAATAGAACTCTCTTAAGTCCAATAATTTTTCATTATAACTATCTATATTTTTATATGCCAATTCTATTGCTTTTCCAAGTCCCACTATTCCTGCTGTATTTTCTGTACCAGCCCTTTTATCTTTTTCCTGATGTCCTCCATCTTGCAACTTTTCAAAAGGAACACCATCTCTTACATATAAAGCTCCTACACCCTTGGGGCCATAAAATTTATGTGCAGACATTGATAAACTATCAATATTCATTTGATTTACATCAATTTTCAAATTTCCTATTGCTTGAACACTATCTGTATGGAAATAAACATTATGTTCTTTAGCAATCTGTCCAATTTCCTTTATAGGTTGAATTGTACCTATTTCATTATTTGCTGTCATTATTGAAATTAATATTGTATTATTAGTAATTGAATTTTCCAATTCCTGCAAATTAATTAAGCCTTCTTTATCGACATTTAAATATGTTACCTCAAATCCTTCTTTTTCTAAGCTTTTGCAACTATTTAAAATTGCATGGTGCTCTATTTTACTTGTTATAATATGGTTACCTCTGTTTTTCAAACTTCTAGCAATTCCTTTAAGAGCTGTATTATCACTTTCACTTCCACAACCAGTAAAATATATTTCCTTTGGCTGTGCATTAATTGCCCTAGCAACCCTTTGGCGTGCCTCCTCTATAGCTTTTTTGGCATGTCTTCCAATTCCATATATAGAAGAAGGGTTACCATATTCAATTCCGAAATATGGTAACATCTCTTTTAAAACTTCATCTTTAACACCTGTTGTTGCTGCATAGTCTAAATATATTACATTATTCAAATAAATTCCTCCCACACTATATTGGCTAAATCTATTCCCTTATCAGTTAATTTAATATAGTTTATGTCTATTTCTAGCAAATTATCCTTAACCAATTTATTTAACTTATCTTTATATAAGTATATGGGGTTATGTACAAATTTGTTCTTGAATTTCTGTATATCTACTCCATCTATCTTCCTTAAGCCTAGAAGCATATACTCTTTTGCCTGAGTTTCTTCGGTTTGGTGTTCATGTACTGTTCTATTTTCCATAGGATTTTCGCAGTATTTTTCAAAATTAGCTGTATTTGAATACCTTGCTTTGTTCATATAAGAATGTGCTGCTAAGCCTATTCCGATGTATTCCTTTTGTTCCCAACAGTCCACATTATGTTTAGATTCAAACCCCGGTTTTGCAAAATTTGATATTTCATAGTGCTTGTATCCCGCTTCTTCTAGCCTATTTTTAACAAGCCAATACATTTTTCTTTCCAACTCTTCGCTTGGAAGTTCTAATATCCCGTTACTTATCTTACCCTCAATCTTAGTATTTTCTTCAACGATTAAGGAATATACTGATATATGCTCTGGATTTAATTCTATAACTTTTTCTAATGAGTCCTCTACTATTTTCAAACTCTGATTTGGCAAACCTATCATTAAATCAACATTTATATTTTTAAACCCAACTTTTCTTGCTAAATTGTATGTTTCTAAAAATTGTTCAAAATTATGTATTCTTCCTATTTGCCTTAAAATAGCATTATCAGTACTTTGTAGCCCTATGCTTATTCTATTTACTCCTGCCTTAATATAATCTTTTAGCTTTTCCTCTGTAACAGTCCCTGGATTTACTTCTATTGTTATTTCTTTTGCATTCTCCTTATTAATTTTGCTAAGAATCTGCACAATATATTTACTTTCTATAAATGAAGGAGTTCCCCCTCCTATATAAATTGTTTCTATATTATACCTATCTAATTTTTCGTGTTCTAATTCCTTTATAAGTGCCTCTATATACTGGCTTATCTTACCACCAATATTTTCAAAAGAGATAAAATCGCAATAATCGCATTTATGTGCACAAAAAGGTATATGTATATACAAACCTATATTTTTTTCTTTATCCATTTTCTAATTCCTTTGCAATTTTTACTATACTACTCAATCTATGGCTTACACCTGATTTGCTCAAATTCTTTTCAAGCATCTGGCCGAATTTCTTCATACGAAGCTTCCGGATTTTTCTGCCTAATTTCTGCAATTTCTTTTAATTCTTCTGGTAAAGAATTGAATTTTCGTTTTTGCTTTAAAAACTTTATAGCCTTAATTTGATTTTCAGAAGCGCTTAGTGTTTTATTCAAATTTGCTGTTTCGCAATTTACAATTCTATTTACGCTGTTTCTTGCATCCTTTAAAACTCGTATTTCCTCAAACCTTAAAACTCCATTGTTTGCACCTACTAGGGCAAGGAAGTTCACAATATCTTCACTGTCCTTTATATAAGTAATATATCCGCTTCCCTTTTTAATAATCTTGGCCTCTATTTCAAAATTTTCTAAAATACTTTTATACTCTGCTGCCTTTTTCTTAGTTTTAAACAGCACTTCCAAATGATACTCTTTATTAGGGTCTGTAATAGAACCAGATTTAATAAAAGCTTCCCTTATAGATAGCCTTGCTAATTGCTCTTCCTGTTTCAAACTGCTATTTACATCCCACATTTTAAGTCCCAATAATTCATCTCTAACATCTGTTGAAAACGACATTTATTACATTCCTCCCATTTACTTTAAATATTTTATCTCAAAAGTTGTTCCTTTTCCAACTTCTGAATCTACCTTTACATATCCATTATTTTTCTCAATTATTGTTTTAGCAAGAGCAAGCCCTATTCCAATGCTATTTTCACTACTGTTTTTTGCCTTGTAAAACCTTTCAAATATATGCTTCTGGTCAAATTTACTTATTCCCTGTCCTTCATCTCTTATTTTGATTTTTAAAAACACACTTGTGTTCTCAACCTCTATGTAGATTTTAGATTTTTGATTACTATGTTCAATTGCATTTTTCAATATATTTGTTAATGCTTCTTGTTGCCATTTATAGTCTGCAAGAAACACAGCTTTTTCATCTATTTTCGTAATTATTTCAATCTCTTTGAGTTCAATTAAAATAGCTAAATTTCCAATTACTGCATCAATTAGCTTTTGAACATGTATTTCTTCATTCTCCATCTTAATCGTTCCTGCATCAAATTTTGCAATTTTAAGAAGAGAAATAACAAGGGAGCTTATCCAGTCTATTTGTTTGCTTATTTCCATTAAAAAATCTTCTCTTACTTCTTTTTCCATATCAGGGTCATCTTGAATATTATCTAGCATTATTCTGATTGATGTAAGTGGTGTCTTTAATTGATGTGAAATATCTGCAATTGCTGTACTTAAGTTTTCTTTTTCCTTTACACTCAGTTCTGCGGTTTCTTTTAAAAGCACTGTGGTTTTGTACAGTTCATTTCTAAGCCTTGAAAGTTCACTATTATTGTTTTCTTCTATTTTTAATGTATAGTTTTTATTGTTTATTCCATTAATATAGTCATTTATTTCTTTAATTTTTTTCTCTTGGCTTATAACATACACAAGGTAAATTCCAAGTGCAATAAGCTCTACAACCACAATATATATTATATTTTGCTTTTTATTTGTTTCAATTAATTCATCTAATTGCTTAATATAAGCAATATCTGAATCATATCCATATTTTTCTAAAAGATTATTTTGCGGAGTTTCTTCACTTCTCAAAATCTCCATAATATCATCTTCAGTAATTTCTGGGTACTTTTCAATTACCTTATTTATTATAACATCAATTTTACTATTAACAGTTTTTAAATACTTTTTATATTGCAAGCTATTTATAATTCCAAATATAAAAGTTGTAATAATTATTAGAAGTACACCTAATACTATGGTTTTTCTAAAACTCCTGTTCTTAAATATATTCAACTAACCTTCCCTCCTGGTATTTGATATCCTATACCCTTTATTGTTTTAATACAATCCTCTTCTCCAAGTTTATTTCTAATTCTTTTTATATACACAGTAAGAGTATTATCATTAACAAAATTTCCTGCTACATCCCATATCTTCTCTAAAATCTGCTCACGAGTTACAGTCTTGCCAATATTCATAAATAGCAAGCTTAAAATTTTATACTCCAACGCAGTTAACCCAATATCATTACCATCCACTAAAACACTCTTTTCATCTAAGTTAATTTGAATATTATTATATATAATCTTATTACTTTCAGTGTTAAATCTCCTTAAAACATTATTAATCCTAGACAACAACTCCCTATTCCTAAAAGGCTTAACAATATAATCCTCAGCCCCCATATCCAGCCCCTTCACAACATCCTGCTCCTCATCTCTTGCAGTTAAAAAAATTATAGGAGTATTCGTATATTTCTTAATATACTCACACATCTCAAACCCACTACCATCCGGCAAAGTAATATCCAACACAGCCAAATCGATATCTTGCTTCCCTATAACATTCATAGTTTCTTCAATGTTTTTGCAAGCTATAACATGAAATTGCTCCTGCTCCAGCAAATACTTTAAGCCCTTAATAATGGCTTCATTATCTTCAACAACTAAAATCGATTTCATAAATTACCTCTTTAGGTATTATAACATATTTTTGGGGGAAAAGATATAGGAGCCCTCTTAAAGGCTCCTATCTTAGCTTCTGGTAGTCTTACCCTAAAACTACCATCATTTATTCAATTACCAAATCGCCCGCAAGCTTACAGCGATACATAAAGTGAGGAGCGGAAAGAAACGACATCGCCGTAGAAGACTTGAGAATCGTCGTAGCGGCCGTAAGCTGGACGGTCAAAATCATCTTCGTTGCAACTGCCGGCCCCTGCCAACTCGAATACCTGAAGAGTCGGACTCTGTAGTCCACTCCAAGCAATTACCTGCGAGGTCATATATATTGTTTTTCCTTGTGTAGTCTGATACCCCTGTTCCTAATAGGT
>USHY01000017.1 GCA_900554635.1 uncultured Clostridium sp.
TTGGCAGTTCCTAGCAGATTACTTTGGATTACTACTGTTACTACTACTCCTACTAGAATTAACATTACAATTATTGTGATAATCAGCGCTATTAGCGTGATCCCTTTCTCTTTGTTTCTCATTAAAAAACCTCCTCATTTTTATTATAACAATATGTTATTGCTATATCTAATTTTAAAATTAATCCATCTGTACTTCTGGCGGACACAAAAATCCTACCATATATAGTTTGTACATTAGATTAATTTTTAATCCTTTAATATATAGTCTTGTCTTTATAAAATTATCGATATATATATATATATATATAGGGCCCCAAGGCTTTCAGCGTTTTTCATTGGTTAGTTTCTCCTTCTTTTTTTTGTTTCTTTCCGTGCTTTTGCTTTTTAAAATTTTACATTCATAGTTTATCCTATTTATTTCCCAATGTCAATACTTTTCATATAAAATTTAAAAAGGAATTAAAGTACCCCAAAATTCGATTATTTTACATTCATCTCTTCCATTTTACCTAAATTTATCATATAATAGTTAAGTAAATAAAATATAACTATATTTTATTTCAATAGCTTTTTAAAGCGAGGATTTTTATTATGAAAAAGATTATTTTTAAAGGCTGTGGGACAGCTATTATAACCCCATTTACAAATGAAGGAATTAACTTTCAAGAATTCGAGAAATTGATTAATGACCAAATTGAAGGTGGTGTGGATAGTATTATTGTTTGTGGTACTACTGGCGAATCTTCAACTATGTCTTTAGATGAAAGGAAAGCTGCTATTAAGTTTGCTATTAGAGTTGCAAACCATAGAATTCCAATTGTTGCTGGAACTGGAGCAAATTGTACTAAATCTGCTATTGAAATGACAGAATTTGCAGAAAGTGCTGGTGCTGATGCTGTTTTGGTTGTTACACCATATTATAACAAAACTACACAGGCTGGTTTAATTGCCCATTATACTGCAATTGCAAACTCAACTAGTTTACCTATTATAATGTACAATGTACCAAGTAGAACTGGTTTAAACATTTTACCTGCTACAGCTTTAGAGCTTTCCAAAATAAATAACATTGTGGCAATAAAGGAAGCTAGTGGTAATTTATCTCAAGTAGCTGAAATTGCTGCACTTTGTAGAGATAACTTACATATATATTCTGGAAATGATGACCAAATTTTACCTATTCTTTCTTTAGGCGGATTAGGTGTAATTTCCGTACTTTCAAATGTTGTACCAAATGTGGTTCATAAAATGACTAAAGACTTCTTTGCTGGAAATATTGCAGAAGCTACAAAAGCTCAGTTAGACACATTAGAGCTTACAAACAGCCTATTTTGTGAAGTAAACCCAATTCCTGTAAAAGCTGCTTTAAACATGATTGGTTACAATGTTGGAACTCCTAGACTTCCTCTTGTAGAAATGTCTGATAAAGGCAAAGAACGTTTAAGAAATGCACTTATTAACTCTGGTTTGGAGGTTGTTTAAATGATTAAAGTTTTAATAAATGGCTATAACGGAAAAATGGGACAAATGGTTCTAAACCAAATAAAAGCATCTAAAGATTTTGAATGTATTGGCGGAACAGATGTATCTCTTAGTATAAATGAGATTACTGAAAAGCCTGATGTAATTATAGATTTTTCAACACCTGAAGCTTCACTTTCAATTCTTCAATATGCTGAAAAAAATAAAATTCCAGTAGTTATTGCTACAACCGGTTTTTCTGATGAGCAAACAGCTAAAATTAAGAAATATTCAAAAACTTTACCAATTTTCAAATCTGCAAATATGTCTTATGAAACAAACCTTATGATTGCTCTTGTTTCAAAACTTGCTAAAGAACTTACCGGTTCAGATATTGAAATTGTAGAAACACACCATAACAAAAAAGTTGATGCTCCAAGTGGTACAGCTCTTATGATTGCAGATGGTATAAACGAAGCGCTTGACCATGAAATGTATTACGAATATGATAGGCACAGCAAACGAGCTCCAAGAAACCAAAAAGAAATTGGCATTCATTCAATAAGAGGTGGAACTGAAGTTGGAAAACACACTGTTTTCTTCTTTGGAGATAATGAAAGCTTAGAAATAAGCCATACAGTTACATCAAGAGCAGTTTTTGCAAATGGTGCCCTAAAAGCCGCAAAATTCATTATAAATAAACCTGCTGGTTTCTATGATATGAAAGATTTAGTTTAATAACGGAGTTTATATGAGAAAATTAATTGTTAATAAAAAATATGATAATAAAAAATTAAATACTTTTATACTAAACTCTTTCCCAGAGCTTTCCCAAAATATGCTTGGAAAAGCTCTAAGGCAAAAAGATATTAGAATAAATGGAATCCGCACAAAAGAAAATGTTACAATCCATGAAAATGATGAAATTGCTATATATATTGCTGATGAATTTTTATTTAAAAAAGTAGATTATCAAGTAATATATGAAGATGATAACATTTTAGTTATTAACAAACCTTCTGGAATAGAAGTTGTATGCAGCCACAGTGAAGAAAAAAGTTTGAGCAATATTCTAAAAGAAAAGTATAGCTTTGTAGAGCCTTGCCACAGGCTTGATAGAAACACTTCTCGGTTTAGTTTTATTTGCAAAAAATAAGGAAGCTTTAGATATATTACTGCAAAAATTCAAAAATAAAGAGATAAAAAAATACTATAAATGCCAAGTTTACGGCATTCCTAAAAAAGATTTTGAAACCAAAACAGGCTATTTATTTAAAGATAGCAAAAAATCTACTGTATATATCTCAGATGCCCCAAAACCAGGTTACAAAAAAATTATAACATCTTATAAAGTTTTGGAAAGAAATTATAAAGACAATACTGCAACACTAGAAGTATTACTAGAATTTTCTGGTAGAACTCACCAAATTAGAGCTCACCTTGCGCATATTGGATTTCCTATTATTGGTGATGGTAAATATGGAAAAAATGAAATTAATAAAAAGTTTGGTAAAAAAACTCAAGAGCTTTACTCATACAAGTTACTTTTTTCATTCACTACAGAGAGTGGAATTTTAGATTATTTGAATGGAAAAGAAATCTCCCTAAAAGGTTAAGGGAGATTTCTTTATTTTATTTTTCAAGTGTTCTTAGAGCATTTAGAGTTGCTATAACCGTTACACCAACATCTGCAAACACAGCTTGCCACATTGTTGCTACTCCTAGGAAAACAAGTAGTAAAACTGTTAATTTAACTGCAATTGCAAAAGTTATATTTTCCTTTGAAATTTTTATTGTTTTTTTTGCAGTTTTAATTGCTTCACAAATTTTTGATGGTTCATCTGTCATAATTACCACATCTGCTGCTTCTATTGCTGCATCTGTTCCATATCCACCCATTGCAATTCCTACATCTGCCATTGCAAGTACTGGTGCATCATTTAATCCATCTCCTACAAATGCTACATTTCCTTTTTTATTGTTTAATAGTTTTTGTAATTCATCTACTTTTCCTGTTGGTAAAAGTTCTGTGTAGACTTCATCGATTCCAAGTTTTTCAGCAACATCTTTTCCAACTTTTTCTCTATCTCCAGTTAGCATAACTGTTTTCTTAATTCCTTGTTTTTTTAGATTTTCTATTGCTGCTTTTGAATCTTCTTTTAGTTCATCTGCAATCTCAATCTTGCCTGCATATTTGTCATCAATTGCTATGTACACAACAGTTGCATAATTGTTTTCTTCTTTTACTGTTATGCCTATTTTTTTCATCAATTTGCTATTTCCCAAAAGTACTTTTTTTCCTTCTATAATTGCTGAAACTCCATGTCCTGAAATTTCCTCATATTCTTTAATATCTTGTTTATTTATTTCTTTTCCATAATTTTCAATTATTGACCTTGCTATTGGATGATTTGAAAAGCTTTCTGCATAAGCTGCAATTTTAAGTAGTTCATCTTTATCCCCAATTGCATCTACATTTTGAACTTTAAAATTTCCTTTTGTTAGTGTTCCAGTTTTATCAAACACAACAGTTTCTAAGTTTGCAAGCGACTCTAGGTAATTGCTTCCTTTTACCAAAATTCCTTTTCTTGAAGCCCCACCTATTCCATCAAAAAAACTTAGTGGAACTGATACTACTAATGCGCATGGGCAAGATACAACTAAAAAGCTTAATGCTCTATAAACCCATGTTGTGAAGTCTTTGTGCATAATTAGTGTTGGTATTATTAATATCAAAAACGCCAGTGCTATTACTGTTGGTGTATATATTTTTGAAAACTTTGTAATAAATTTTTCTGTGTGTGCTTTCTTTTCTCCTGCATTTTCTACTAGGTCTAAAATTTTGCTTAATGTTGATTCTTTGAATTCCTTGGTTACTTTTATTTCTAGTACTCCATTTGTATTTATTACTCCACTTAGGACTTCTGAATTAATTTCTGCTTTTCTAGGTATTGATTCACCAGTTAGTGCTGATGTATCTATTAATGCTTCACCTGATATAACTATACCATCTAATGGCACTCTTTCTCCTGGCTTTACTACAATTATATCATCTATTTTAACTTCTTCTGGTGATTTTTCTGTTACAGTATCATTTATTTTTACAAAAGCTTTATCTGGTTTTAACTCCATCAAACTTTTTATAGATTTTTTAGATTTATTTTCTGCATATTCTTCGAAAATTTCTCCTACTTGGAAAAATAGCATTACTGCAATTGCCTCTGGATACTCACCTGTTGCAAAGGCTCCAAAGCTTGCAATGCTCATTAAGAACTCTTCTCCAAAAAGTTCTTTATCCTTTATTCCTTCTAATGCTTCTAAAATTATTTCATATCCAATTGATAAATAACTCATAAAAAATAAAACTATTTTTAGCCATTGTATATTAACTAAAAAAGCTACTGTTCCAAAAATTAAACATAAGATTATTTTTATTATACCTTTTTTCATAATCAGTTCCCCTCACATAAAAAATTTGAATGTATGTTCAATTACATTATATTTGAACATACACTCAAATGTCAATAGTTTTTTATAAAAAACTTGAAATTTATTTCACATTTTATATTTCTGTATTTTCTATTGTTTTATTAATTTCCCTTGTTACTTTAAAAATGAATTCTATTATATCATAATATCTTTTTAGCATATCGAAATCCAGTGCATTTTTGAACAAACTTGGTTCAAATACTCCGCCCAGTGTGGAATCTTATGTATATTTGGTCTTGTTTTATTGTTAGCTCATATTGAATTTTGCTTTGCTTTCTAAATTCTATCATTGTGTTCATAACATCTGCTGTTAGAATTTGCATTGCTATTATTTTGTTTTCCCCATATATATTAAAATACTTTTCAAATTCTTGTGAATCCATTTCAATTTTTGTTTTGCCTTTAAACATTTTTCCGAATACACCTTTATCTGAACGAATTTTTAAACTTGTTTGAATATTTTTTGCACAATCTACATTTCCAAATATTCCCCAAAAGATTGTAGTGGTTGTTGTGTTGCCTTCTGAATCTGTACTTTCATCTTCTGTATGTACTTCGGCCATTTGAACTTTATATTTGTTATCCAAAGTTCCTTGGATTAAGTCTTCTGAACGGTAATTATCATAACTTTCAAACTCGCCTTGCTTATAAATTGTTGATGACATCCCTTGGTTTGGAAAGTATTCTAAATTTTCATCAATATTCTTAATAAAAGGTTTTACTACTTTTTCTTTGAAAAGTGGCGTAAACTTTGATTTGTTTATACTTATTCCAATTATTAATACAATCATAAATACTACAAAAATAAAGGCAAAATACCCTTTTGTAAAACTACTTACTATTACAAATGCAATAATTGCTATCACTAAAAAGATTTTGCTTTTTTTAGCTCTATCTTTTCTAATTTTCTCTAGTTCCTCATAACTTTCCTTATGTATTTTTTCATAAATCTCATTAAAAGATTTCATACCATTTCTCCTTTAAAGCTCAATTTGTATATTGTTTTTTGCTTCAGGTACTTCTAATTCAAATAGTTTTTCTTCTTTAAATCCAAACATGTTTGCAATTATATTATCTGGTACTACTGAGATTTTTGTGTTATATGTTGTTACAGCTCCATTGTATAATCTCCTTGCGGCTTGTAGTTGACTTTCTATTTTTGTTAATTTTTGTTGAAGTGATAAGTATTGCTCACTTGATTTTAATTCTGGGTATTTTTCTATTGCTGCAACTATTTTATTACATTCATTATTTAGTTTTGCTCCCTCTTGTAAATTTTTTGTGTTCATATATTCTGTTCTCATTTTAGTTATTTTTTCAAATATTTCGCTTTCATGTTTAGTATATGCTTTTACACATTCTACTAAGTTTGGTATTAAGTCAAATCTTTGTGTTAAATATACATCTATTGTTGCCCTTTCTTGTTCAACTTTTTTTCTTGATTTTACTAGTCCATTATATTTTGCGAGTAATACTAAAAGCACTATGAAAAATATTATTACTATTACTGTTAAAAAATCCATTTTTACCATCTCTTTCTTTATATATTATATGTTAATTTTTCTTTGTTTTTTCCTCAATTTTCAATTCAATTTCTTTTTTCTTTGCTTCAATCTTTGCTTTGCTTTCTTCAACTCTTTTTCTTATCTTTTCTCTAATTACATCAATATCAACATTTGGGAAGGCTGATATAAGTCTTCTACCTCTCCAGCTTTTGCTTATAATTTCCTTTACTTCTTTAGTTATTTCCTCAGTATTATCTTTTGCCTCATTAGATACTTTCTTAAATGAATGTATGATGTTATATGACACAGATACATCTACTGCAAATATTGCAAGGATTATACCTGTTATTATATGTAACCAAGGTTGCTGTATGCTGTTTATTGCGTTTAAAAACACTGGATTTGCAATTCTTAATATAATTTGGCCAATGATTGTAAATGGTAATAATGTTTCTAAACAAATCCTTCCATTTATATTAAATCTAAATCTATGGTAGTCCCACCATCTTGCATGAAATATTTTCTCCATGATATAGCTTGTAGCATATTCTAAGGTTCCGCATATAAACATAATTACTATTGTTGAAATCCATAGGCTGTCGACCAAGCTTACAGAATCAATTGTTTTCATGAAGTTACTAAGAAGTAATGTTATAGCAACTCCTCCAAAGCCGTATATTGGGCAATATGGCCCGATTAAAAATCCTCTGTTTACAAATTTATGGTGTTGAAAAAGTCCTAAAGTTACTTCCATTAACCATCCTATAATTGCATATATAGTAAATAATAAAATATAAGTTTCTATTGCTTCCATTTTTTTCTCCTTTCAATTCCTATGATATACTTCTTCGCCAAAAGAATAAATACTGCTGAGCAAGCCCTGCTAAGTTTCCATATTTTTCTTTTGCAAATTTTTGTATTACCTGTGGTTTTTGTTCATTTTTATCAAAATACAATTCTGAAATTACTCTTCTTACCCAAACATCTATTGGAAATACTTCATATTTTTTTAGTGCAAATAACATTATACAGTCTGCAACCTTTGGGCCAACTCCTGGTATTTCTAATAATTTATTTCTTAAATCTTGAACATTTTGTTCTTCTTCTAGTTCTTTTAAATTTATTTTATTTGATAAAACTTTTTGCACTGTTTCATAAACTCTTATGTCTCTAAACCCAAGCCCCAAGTCTCTAAAGTCTTGAACTGTAGCATTTTTTAATTCCCCTGGTCTAGGAAAAGTGTAATACTCTCTATTCTCAAACTCAATCTTCTTTCCATACTTCCTGCAAATCCTTTCAATAATCATCTTAATTCTTGGAATATTATTATTTGCCGAAATTATGAAAGAAATCAAAGTCTCCCACAAATCCTGCTTTAAAATTCTAATCCCATGCCCATATGAAATGCTTTGCTTTAAATATTCATCAACATTAGAAAGTGTATTTTTAATATAATCATAATCAGTATTCAAATCAAAATACTCCTGACAAACCTCAGCAATATTCCCATCACAAACACCTCTGAAGCAAACACTATTTCCATCTTTCTTCACTCTAACTACATTATTTCCAAACACTCCAACATATGCTCCATACTCATCCTGATTCCACCTAAAACACTGCCCACACTCAAACACATGCTCCGGCACAAAACTCCCAACATTCTCAACAATATACTCTTGTTCCATAGCTTCCTCTTTTAAAATTTTGCTAAAAATATTGTAACATAAAAGCAGATAATAATCAATTATCTGCTTAGATTTTTTTGATATCCCAATTAAGCTTTTATTTACTAGTAATTTTTTCTATTTCTTTAAATCTTTTTATTTTCTGTGTTGTTGTTTTTTCTAATGCTTCTGTTGTTATTATTAATTCTTTAATTTTCTTAAATTGTGACAATCTTTGGTTTATTTCTTTTATATCTTCCCATACCAATTTTTTATATTCTGCTTCTGTTTTTTCTCCAAATTTTTCTTTTATTAAGTCTTTGTCATACACAGCTTTTACTCCTATTGCTATTTCTCCTTTTGTATTTTCTCTAGGAAATACTATACTTTCTGTTACATATGGCAATTTGTTTACTAAGAATTCAATTTCACTTGGATATACATTTTCTCCATTTTTCAAAACTATTATTTCTTTTTTTCTTCCTGTTATGTATAAATATCCATCCTTATCATAATATCCCAAATCACCTGTATGGAACCAGCCATCTTTCATTACTGCTTTTGTGGCTTCTGGGTTTTCATAGTAGCCTAGCATTATGTTTGGTCCTTTTGCAACTATTTCTCCTACTCCCTTTTCATCTACATCTTCTAGTTTCAATTGCACATTGAAAGGTGCCATTCCAACACTTCCTGGGCAGTGTTCTTTATCTGTTTCAGCAGCTAACAGTGGTGAGGTTTCTGTTAAGCCATATCCTTGTACTGTATCTATTCCAAAATTGTTATATCCCTTTATTACATTTTTATCCATTGAAGCTGCTCCAAAGTATGCTATTCTTAGATTTCCACCTAATTGGTCTAGTACACTTTTAAACACTTTTCTTCTAATATCAATATGAAATTTTAGTAAAAAGTTTGCAATCTTACTCATTGTATTTACAATCTTTTCTTTTCCTTGGTCTTTTATTCCTTTTTGTATCTTTTTATAGATTGTTTCTAATACTAATGGAACTGCTACAAATACGCTTATTTTGTATTCTTGCAAGTTTTTAGCTATATATTTTAAACCATCGCAAAATGCTACTGTTGCTCCACTGTAGTAACCATATAGGAATGTTATAGTACATTCAAATGTATGGTGCAAAGGCAAGAATGATAGTAGCACATCATCTGGGTACATTTTAGACATTTTTGCCATTGCCAAAATATTTGATGTAATGTTTTTTTGTGAAAGCATTACACCTTTAGATGTATTTGTTGTTCCAGATGTAAATATTAATATACTCATTTTTTCATTATCTATTTTAACTTGGCTATACTTCTTATCTCCTTTATTTAACAATTCTTTTCCATCTTCTATTAATTTTGTAAAAGATAGCACACCATTTTCATTTTGCTTTAAATCCATATTTATGTAGTATTTTAAAGTCTCATTATTTTCTTCTCTTAAACTATTAAACACTTCGCTATATTTGTTCTCATATATAACAGCATCTGCCTGGCTTCTTTCAATTAAAGACTTAATCTCTTGGTTTGGTAAGGCTTTATCAAGAGGTACAACAACCATATTTGATGTTGTAACTGCAAAATAGCTCTCACACCACTCATACCTGTTATTTCCAATCAAAGCAACTTTCTTATTTTCTAGCCCCATATTCAAAAGCATAGTACCTAAAGCTTCAATCTCTTCTTTTACTTCTTTATAAGTTTTTTCTATTATTACTTGGTTTGGTTTTCCCAAATTTATTTTAAATTTATATGCAACATTATTTAGATATTTCTCAGCGCTTCTATTTACCAACTCCCTAAAATTTGCTACTTTCTCAGCCTCATAGACTTCATTATTCAACCTGTTTTTCAAAACACATCCTCCTATCTGTTTTTTAAATCCTTATAAGTTTATCACATTTTTTAAAATTAATCAATGCTCTAAAATTAAAAACCTAGTAAGTAAAACTTACTAGATTTCGTTAGCCTAATGTTACATCTAAAATCATCATTATGACAAATCCTAGAATCAATCCAAGTGTTGATAAATTCTTGTTTTCTTTTACTGATTCTGGTAATAATTCTCTTGCTACCACTATAATCATTGCACCTGCTGCAAAGGCTAATAGGAATGGTAGCATGCTTCTTATATAAATTACTAGCGTTGCTCCTATTACAGCTGATATGGGTTCAACTAGAGCTGATGCCTGCCCTATCATAAAGCTTTTATATCTTGAAAAGCCCTCGTTTCTTAGTGGTAAAGATACTGCAGCTCCTTCTGGAAAATTTTGAATTCCTATTCCAATAGCTAGCATTATTGCTGCAATTATGGTCATTCCTGGTACTCCACTTGCTAGACCGCCAAAAGCTACTCCTATTGCCATTCCTTCTGGAATATTGTGAATAGTAATTGCTGATACTAGCAATATACCTCTTTTAAGCGAATTTGCTCCTTTTTTGTTTTTGAGCATTTTATCTAAGAAGCTATCTGATAATAATACAAATAGTCCACCAGCTATAAATCCTACCGCTGGTAAAATCCATATTATGTATCCAAGCTCAGCAGATAATTCTATGGAAGGCGCAATTAATGACCAAAAAGCAGCTGCAATCATTACCCCCGCACTAAATCCTAAAACTGTGTCTAAGACTTTTTTATTCATTTCTTTAAAGAAGAAAACTACAAGTGCTCCAAGTAAAGTTACACCCCAAGTGAATGTTGCTGCAATTAAGCTCTGAATTACTGGGCTTAAATTTTCAAACCAATTCAACCTTGTTCACCTCGTATTACATAATATGCCTTAAATTTCTATTTTGTGACAAGTGTAAAATTGTTTTTTACTTTATTTTTCCTATGTAATAATTCTTCTTTCCTCTTTTTACAACAATATATGTTTTCTCAATGAAATTGCTTTCATCTATTATTTTTCCTATATCTGTAACTTTTTCACCATTTATTGAAATTGCTCCTGCTTCTATGAATTCTCTGGCTTCTCTTTTACTTTTTGCTATTCCCATATTTACAACAAATTCTACCATATTTACATTAGGTTCTATAGATTTTATTTCTTGACCTTTGAATAAGTCTTCTATATCACTTTTTGATAAGTCATTAAATTTATTGTTAAATAGGTGATTTGCTAAATTTACTGCTTTTTCGTATTCTTCTTCTCCATGTAGGAATGTGATTATTTCTCTTGCTAATGCTTTGTGTGCTTCTCTTAGTTCTGGGTGTTCTGCGTGCTTTCTTGCTAATTTTTCAATTTCTTCTTTTGAAAGGAATGTGTAAATTTTCAAATAATCTATAACCATTGAATCTTCTACATTTACAAAGAATTGGTATAATTGATAACTTGATGTTTTTTCTTTATCTAGCCATAGTGCATTTCCTTCGCTTTTTCCAAATTTATGTCCTTGTGAATCTGTTACAAGTGGCATTGTGAAGCCATATACTTCATCACCTGTTGATTTTCTTATTAAGTCTATTCCTGCTGTGATATTACCCCATTGGTCTGAACCTGCACATTGTAAATTAACATTTTTATGTTCATGTAAATACTTAAAATCTAATGCTTGTAATATCATATATGAAAATTCTGTGTATGTAATTCCTGAATCTAATCTTCTTCTTATGATATCCTTGTCTAACATATAGTTAATATTAAAGAATTTTCCATAATCTCTTAAAAAGTCTAATATATTTATTTCTTTTATCCAGTCATAATTATTTACTACTTCAAAACCAAAAATTTTTTCTACTTGCTTTTTTAACCCTTCAAAATTTTTATTTACTTGTTCTTTTGAAATCATTGCTCTCTCTGTAGTTGGTCTTGGATCCCCTATCATTCCTGTTCCCCCACCTACTAAAAGTATTGGGTTATGGCCTGCGTTTTTTAGTCTTTTTGATATAAGGAAACTTGATAAATGTCCTACATGAAGACTATCTGCTGTTGGGTCTGTTCCTATATAAAATGTCATTCCACCTTTATTTAATTTTTCTTCTAACTCTGGGCTTGAAATATCTTTAATAAGCCCTCTCCATTTTAAATCTTCTACTAATGTCACTTTTTATCACTCTCCTTAAATTAATTTTAATAGTTTTAATATATCTAATCCAATTTTTATACCTTTTCCTTCATATGGCCATTCGTTTATTGATATTCCTGGATTATCATTTATTTCTATCATTGTGTATTCATCTTTTTCTAAATCATCTATTATTATATCTACTCCACATATCTTAGAGTTAAATGCCTTTGCCATTTTTTCTGCTATTTTCTTGAATTTTTCTGGCATTATGTCTGTTACATCAACACTTTCACCACCTGTTGATACATTTGAGTTCTTTCTTAAAAATACTCTTTCACCTTTTGGTGGTACATAATCTAGTGAAAGTCCTTGTAAACTTAAGAATTCTTCTAATGGTTCATCTATTTTTATATGTTTTCTAAGCAGATAGTGCCATTCTTCGTTTTGTTTTTTGCCTATAAGTGTACTAATTGTTGATTCTCCATCTCCAACTACACTTGCACTTCTTCTATGTACTACACTTAAAACCTTGCCATCAATTGCAACAAATCTATATTCTTTACCTTGTGCATATTCTTCTAGTAGAATATCATCATCAAATTTGAAAGCATATCTTACTGCTTTTTTAAGGTCTTTAGGTGAAACTGGTTTTGCAAAAACAGTTATTCCTACTCCACAGTTTGTTGTTCTTGGTTTTACAACAACTGGTGATTCATAGAAAGTTGAAATTAATTCTTCTTTCTCACTTTCAGACATTTCTTTATTTATCATTATTCCCTTTGGTACACTTATGCCATTTTCTTTCATTATTTCTTTTGCAAAATATTTATCATCAGTTATGTATGGGAATATATATGAATCTCTTGATGTTTTTGTTGCTTGAATTATATATTCTTTTTTGTGTCCATGTGTTAATTCTATAAAGCTTTTTCCTTCATTTATTATGTTATAGTCAACACCTTGAGATATTGCATCCTTAATAAGCGCCATTGTTGCTGTTTCAAGTTTTGGATGACTTTTTATTGTATATCTTTCTTGGTATGCTTGGTCTGAATATTCTTTTGAAATTTTAAGAATTGTATCCTTCAGCCCTTGTGCTAAAGCCATTTCTTCAATTTGTTTTGCTTTGCTAGTATTATTTATGCACATATTATATGCTTCTTCTATACCATCTTCACATTCTAAGTTTAGTTCTTTATTTAGTTTTCTATATTTTTCAATTTCTTTTACAAGAATTTGTCGTTGTTCTTCATTTAAACCTTTTTCAGCAACTTCTTTATAGTTTAGTTCATAATTATCTTCATCAACTAAGCAATTAACTAAAAATATAACTGTTAAGTCTAGGTCTTCTTTTGAAATACCACATTTATCAAATGGGTTAATATCAATTAGTCTTACTTCAATATGGTTTATTGTTTGTTTTTTTAATTCTTCTAGTACATTGTTTTTATCATGAGTTTTTGCTCTTATTGGTATATATATTTCTCTTGCACTTAAAACATTTCCTGAGTTTAAAATTGCTTCAATGCTTTCTATATATTTTTCTTTGTTTGTAAAGTCAACTTGTAATTGTTTTCCATTGCCAAATCCGTGTTTGTTACTGTTTCTTAAAGATAAAGTACTTTTATCATTGTCTTCTAATTGTATTGGTGTTGCACCTAGGCAATACATAAGAATCCAAGCTTTTTTCATAAATGTTCTTATTATTTTAAAATAAGCATCATCAAGTTTTTTTGGTACATTTGGATATAATCTTTTAATTTTTTCAAATAAAACTTTTTGAAATGAAAAATTAACATGAATTCCAGAAATACAGTGCATTCTATATCCATATTTTCTATATAAAGCCATTTCATACTCATGTTCTGCAACATCATCCCCATAATTTCCAAAAACGAAGTGTTCCTCATCTGGTAAAATACATGGCATACTATAACTCCATAACATCTCTCCATTTTTGCGTATTTCTTCTAATACCACATTAGTAATTTCCTCTAATTTTTCATGGCATTCCTTTGAATTTTTACATACTGGAGTTCTAAGCTCCATTTGAGCTTCCCCAAAATCTGTTGTAATAAAATCATTTTTCATTCTATCTCCAAACAGTTCTGGATGCGGTGTAAGAGCCAAATTTCCATTCTCATCACATCTTAAACTTTCTCTCTCAACACCAATATTATACAATTCCTGCTTCATAACCTTCTCCTACTTAAATATCATGTTTTAGTTTTTTTTACAAAACTAGACTTAATTATACCACGATAAAACAAAAAAGTAAACACTTCCCTAGCATTCGCTAAGGAAGTTGTTTATATCAACTTTTCAAGTTCCTTAATCTTATCCCTAAGTTCAGCTGCTTTTTCAAATTCCATGTTGGCAGCGTGTTGTAGCATTTCATCTGTTAGGTTGTTTATGATGGTTTCTACTGATTCTTCTTTGTTTATATTAATATTTGAATCAACATTTTCTAGTATTGTCGCTTTTATTGCTTCTCTAATTCCTTTGTTTATGGTTTTTGGTGTTATTCCATGTTCTGTGTTATATTCTATTTGAATTTTTCTACGGCGATTTGTTTCTGAAATGGCTTTTTCCATGCTTTCTGTTAGCTCATCTGCATACATAATTACTTCACCATTTGCATTTCTTGCTGCTCTTCCTATTGTTTGGATAAGAGATCTTTCAGAACGCAAGAATCCTTCCTTATCACTGTCTAGTATTGCTACTAATGAAACTTCTGGAATGTCTAGGCCCTCTCTTAATAGGTTTATTCCAACTAGAACATCGAATTCTCCTAATCTCAAATTTCTAATTATCTCCATTCTTTCTAAAGCTTTTATGTCTGAGTGCATATAGTTTACTTTAATGTCCAGGCTTTTTAAATATGCTGTTAAATCCTCAGCCATTTTTTTAGTTAATGTAGTTACTAAAACTCTTTCCTTTTTTTCTACGCGTTTTCTAATTTCTCCTATCAAATCATCAACTTGGTTAGTTGCAGGTTTTACAGTTATTTTAGGGTCTAATAGCCCTGTTGGTCTAATAATCTGTTCAGCTGTTTGTTCTGAATGTTCTTTTTCATAATCTGCTGGAGTTGCACTAACAAATATACATTGATTAATTCGGTCTTCAAATTCATTAAACTTTAATGGTCTATTATCATAAGCTGAAGGAAGCCTGAAGCCATAGTTTACAAGCGAATCCTTTCTTGCTCTGTCCCCATTATACATTGCTCGAACTTGTGGTATAGTTGCATGAGATTCATCTATAAGCAATAGGAAGTCTTTTGGAAAATAATCAAACAGTGTATATGGTGCAGAACCTGGTTTTCTGCCACTAATGTGCCTTGAATAGTTTTCGATTCCTTGGCAAAATCCAGTTTCAACAAGCATTTCTATATCAAAATTAGTTCTTTCTTCTATTCTTTGGGCTTCTATTAATTTATTATTATCTTTAAAGTATTTAACTCTTTCTTCAAGTTCTGCTTCTATTGTAGAAATTGCCCCTTTTAGTTTGTTTTCAGATGTTGCATAGTGTGAATTTGGTCCTATAAGCACATGTGTTCTTACTCCTAAAGGCTTTCCATTTAGCGGATTTATTTCAGTGATTTTTTCAATTTCATCTCCCCAAAACTCAAGCCTCATAGCACTTTCACCAGTGTTTGAAGGATATATTTCTAAAATATCTCCTTTTGCTCTAAATGTTCCTCTTTTAAAATCTATTTCATTTCTAGTATATTGCATTTCAACTAGCTTCTTCATAACATCATTTCTTGATTTTGCCATTCCAGGTCTCAAAGAAAGCATTAATTCTTGGTAATCTTCTGGGTCACCTAAACCATAGATGCAAGAAACAGAAGCTATTATTATAACATCTTTCCTCTCAAATAGAGAAAGAGTTGCTGAATGCCTTAATTTATCTATTTCATCATTAATAGAAGCATCTTTTTCTATATAAGTATCTGATTGTGGAATATAGCTTTCTGGTTGATAGTAGTCGTAATAAGAAACAAAGTATTCAACCGCATTTTCAGGAAAAAACTCCTTGAATTCAGAGTAAAGCTGTCCTGCTAATGTTTTATTATGAGCCAAAACCAATGTTGGTTTTTGAACTTTTTGAATAATATTTGCCATTGTAAAAGTTTTACCGAGAGCCAGTAACACCTAAAAGTGTCTGAAATTTTTTGCCCTCCAAAATTCCCTTGCTTAATTTTTCTATAGCCTGTGGCTGATCTCCTGTTGGCTTATAATCTGAATGTAGTTTAAACATAATTTTTTTCACCTCTTAAACTAAAATTATTATATCATATAGGTCAATATTTTCAGATTTTTCCTTGCTTAAATTCAAAAAATTTGATATACTAGTTTATATTTAATTAAATTGGAGGTATAAATATGACACCACACAATGAAGCAAAAAAAGAAGATATTGCAAAAATAGTTTTAATGCCTGGGGATCCTTTAAGGGCAAAGTTTATTGCCGAAAACTTTATGGAGGATGCAAAACTTGTAAATACTGTTAGAGGAATGTATGCTTATACAGGTACTTACAAAGGAAAAAGAATTACTGTAATGGCTCATGGAATGGGAATTCCAAGTATAGGAATTTACACTCACGAATTATTTAAATTTTATGATGTTGACTGCATAATTAGAATTGGTAGTTGTGGCGGATACATCAATGATTTGAATTTGAAAGATGTTTTAGTTGTTGATGAAGCTTATAGTGAATCTAGCTTTGCTGAAGTTTATAGTGGAAATACAAATCATTTAATCAAAGCTAATAATTCTTGTAATGATTTAATTCTTGAAACTGCTAAAGAATTAAACTTAAACACTGTTCTAGGTAATATCCATAGTACAGATGTATTTTATGGTGATAATGTTGATATTCCAGCATTATATGAGAAATATGGCTGTATTGCTGTTGAAATGGAGTCATTTGCTTTGTTTGAAATCGCAAACAGGTTAAATAAAAAAGCATCTTGTATATTATCTGTAACAGATTCATTAGTAAAATCTGAAAAATTACCACCTCAAGAAAGACAAACTGCACTTGTTGATATGATAAAACTTGGTTTAGAAACTGCTGCAAAACTTGCATAGAACAAAAGGAGCTTGGATGCTCCTTTTATTTTTTATTTATTATTTTTTTTTTTAAATATCCTTGTATATAAAATGCTTTCATATACATAATTAGAGATGCTATAGTTGTTATTACAGCAAAATAGTATAATATATTATCTGCTACTCCAATTGCTTTTATAAGGCTACTTGTGCTTTCCCCTATTTGTTCTAAAAGTAATGAAATTACCATTGCTGCATAAAATAGCACTGTTGCAAGTTTTCCATACCATTTACTAGATACTACCAATTCCTTCCCATAAAGGAAAGATGCTCCTGATACCATACAAAATTCTTTTAGCACAACAACTGCAAGTATCCATATAGGTATTACTCCCTTAATAAATAGCGTTGTAAGCAAACTTATTTGTGTAGCTTTATCTGCTAATGGATCCATTAATTTTCCAAAATCTGATATTAAGTTATACTTTCTTGCAATCGTTCCATCTAAAATATCTGTTATTCCTGATACTGTAAGTACTACTATAGCTAATATATAATCTCCTTGCACACAGGCTATTACAATAATTGGAATTAACAAAAATCTAAGTATTGTAAGTAGATTTGGTACGAACTTTAACATATCTCCTCCTTAACTTTATTTAGAAGTAAATTTTAGTTTATCTCCTTCTAATTCAACCTTTACGGTATTTCCTTGAGCTAGCTCTCCTCTTAAAATCATTTCTGATATTTCATCTTCCACATACCTTTGAATTGCTCTTCTAAGTGGTCTTGCACCATATTTAATATCTGTTCCCTTATCTAGTATATATCTTTTTGCCTCATCTGATACATCTAATTTGATATTTTTATTATCTAGTGCATTTTTTGTGTTGTTCAAAAGCAAATCAACTATTTGCAGTAACTGTTCTTTAGTTAAACTATCAAAAGTAATTATTTCATCTACTCTATTTAAAAACTCTGGTCTGAAAACTTCTTTTAATGCTGATTCAACTTTATTTTTGTCTAAAGTACCTTTTCCAAATCCTATTGAATTTGTGTTCATATTAGAACCTGCATTTGATGTCATGATTATTATTGTATTTTCAAAGCTTACTGTGTTTCCTTGTGAGTCTGTAAGTCTTCCATCATCCAAGATTTGAAGTAATATGTTAAATACATCTTGATGTGCTTTTTCAATTTCATCTAGTAAAATTATTGAATATGGTTTTCTTTTTACTTTTTCTGTTAGTCCACCTGCATCATCATATCCCACATATCCTGGAGGCGCACCTATTAATTTAGCTGTTGAGTGGCTTTCCATGTATTCAGACATATCAATTCTAATTATTGCATCTTCTGAGCCGAACATTTCGTAAGCTAGTGTCTTGGCAAGTTCTGTTTTTCCAACACCTGTTGGTCCAACAAATATAAATGATGGTGGTCTTTTTGTACTTTGTAGTCCTGCCCTATTTCTTCTAATTGCTCTTGCAACTGCTTTTACAGCTTCGTCTTGGCCAATTATTCTATTATGTAAGTTTGTTTCTAGGTTTAATAATTTTTGTGTTTCTGCTTCTGTAATTTTCTTAACAGGTATTTTTGTTGTATGTTCTATAACCTCTGCAACATCTTGAACTGTAAGGTTTTGAACAACTAATTTTGAATTTATTTCTTTTATTCTATCTTGAATATTACATTCTTCTGTTTTTAAGTCTGCAGCTTTTTGGTAATCCTCAATTGAATCTGATTGAACTGCTTCTTCTTTTTCTTCTTCGATTTTGGCAAGTTTGTTTTTTAGTACTTCAAGTTCATATAATTCTTTATTATTTAGATTGATTTTTGCACAAGCTTCATCTAATATATCTATTGCTTTATCTGGCAAAAATCTATCATGTATGTATTTTTCAGACATTTTTACAGTTTGTTCTATAACATCATTTGATATTGATACTTTATGGAAATCTTCATAATATTTCTTTATTTCTTTTAAAATACCTATTGTAGCTTCAACTGTTGGTTCTTCAACTAATACTGGTTGTAACCTTCTTTCTAGTGCTGTATCTTTTTCAATATATTTTCTATATTCTTTTAATGTTGTTGTACCTATTAATTGAACTTCTCCATTTGCAAGTGATGGTTTTAAAATATTTGCAGCGTTCATTGAATGTTCTCCATCTCCTGCGCCAATTATATTGTGAATTTCATCAATAACCAAAATTATATTTTTTGATTGTTTACATTCATCTATTATTGCTTTCATTCTACCTTCAAATTGGCCTCTAAACTGTGTTCCAGCCACTACCGCTGTCATATCTAATAAATATACTTCTTTATTTAAAAGCTTTGCAGGAACCTCTTGTCTTGCAATTTTAATTGCTAAGCCATTTGCAATTGCTGTTTTACCTACACCTGGTTCTCCTATTAAGCATGGATTATTTTTCATTCTTCTGTTTAAAATTTGAATTACTCTTTCTATTTCTACATTTCTTCCAACCACTTCATCTAGCTCATTTTTTCTTGCTTTTTCTGTTAGATTTGTTCCATAAACACTTAAGAAACTTTTTTTCTTTTCCTTTGGCTTTGTCTTTACTTTTGTATTTGATTTTTCATTTTTTTGTCCTTCTGCTTCAGGTGCTGCTCCTCCAAACATGTTTGAAAAAATTGAACCTAAATTTGCAGATTGGTTCTCTAAATTTTCTATTTCTTCTGGGCTCATATCCCCAGTAATATCCCCTAAAATTGAATCAAATTGATTAGACATATCTTGTAATTGTTCATCAGTTAATCCTGATTGTTGTACTAGAAATTCCAAAGGATTTATTCCTTTCTTTTTAGCACATTCATAGCATAGTCCTTCAGTTTGACTTTTATCCCCCTCAATTTTTTTTGCAAATATAACTGCCACATTTTTATGGCATACTGAACATAACATATATAAATTTCACCTAATCCTTCTCTTTTCCCTTTATATATAATACATTAATTTTTACGCGCAGTCAAGTCCATTAATGCAAAAAAATCTCCCAATTTCTGGGAGAATTTTTTATTCCTTACCATTTATTTTCAATAATTTAAATAGTTCTACTATCAATATTGGCGAAAATACTAATAGTACTATTTCAAAAATGTGTTCCTTTGGCAATAATGTAATGCTGAATATTTCTCTTAGGTGTGATGTGAATAGTATTATAAACATAAGTGATGCTGAAACCACTGCTGCTAGTATTAGCTTTGTATTGTTAAATGG
Source organism: uncultured Clostridium sp. (assembly GCA_900554635.1). Lineage (GTDB taxonomy): Bacteria > Bacillota > Clostridia > TANB77 > CAG-508 > UMGS1781. The sequence continues at coordinate 20,443 of USHY01000017.1, forward strand.
ATTTGTTTTAAATATTGATTTGTGGTTGTTTCTTATGTTAAATAAATGTACAAGTTCCGAAAATGCTAATACATAAAATGCCATTGTTTGTCCTATTATTACTTTTTCTTCTGGTGATGCACCTTTTGTGCTAAGTCCTAGTATGAATGCTGCAAGTGTAATAAGACCAATCATTATTCCTTGGTATACTACTCTCCAAGTCATTCCTTTTGTAAATACTCCACCTTTATGTTTTAGTGGTTTTCTTTCCATTACATCAGCTTCCGCAGGGTCAACTGCAAGTGCTAGTGCTGGAAGTGAGTCTGTTACTAGGTTTATCCATAATAAGTGTATTGGTAGTAATGTTTGTATTAAGTTTATATCTACTCCAAACTTTTTAGATAGCCATGGTGTTATTAGTATTGCAACAAATAGAGTTACTATTTCTCCAATGTTACTTGATAGTAAAAATTGTATTGCTTTTAGTATATTATCATATATACGGCGGCCTTCTTCTACTGCTGATACTACTGTTGCAAAGTTATCATCTGTTAGTATTACATCTGCTGCCTCTTTTGCAACATCTGTTCCAACAACTCCCATTGCACAGCCTATGTCTGCAATTTTAAGTGATGGTGCATCATTTACTCCGGTCACCTGTCATGGCTACTATTTCCCCATTTGCTTGCCATGCTTTTACTATACGAACTTTGTGCTCTGGAGAAACTCTTGCATATACTGAGTATTTTCTTACATTTTTTTCTAATTCTTCTTGAGACATTGCTTCTAGTTCTGAACCTGTTATTGCTTCATCTTCTTTTTTTAGTATTCCTAAGGTTTTTGCTATTGCAATTGCTGTTGCTTTATGGTCACCTGTAATCATTACAGTTTTTATTCCTGCTTTTTTACACTTTTGAACTGCATCTTTAACTTCAAGTCTTGGTGGATCTATCATTCCAACCATACCAACATAAATTAGGTCTTTTTCCATGTTTTTCATTTCTTCGTTTGTTGGCTCATGGTCTAATTCTTTATATGCCATTGCAAGTACTCTTAGTGCTGAGCTTGCCATTTTATCATTTACCTTTTTAATTTCTTCTTTAAATACTTCTAAATCTTCTTTTATTTCTCCATTTATTATGTATTTTGTACATTTTGCTAGAAGTTCATCAACTCCACCTTTTGTATATACTATATATTTTCCATCTGCCTCGTGTACTGTTGTCATTAATTTTCTGTCTGAATCAAATGGAATTTCTTTAATACGTGGATATTGACCATATAGTGTTCCTTCGTAATCTAGTTTGAATCCCAAGTCTACTAGTGCTGTTTCTGTTGGGTCTCCTGCTAGTTTATCATTTTCTGTTATTTTTGTGTCATTACATAACATACATGTATAAATTAGTTTATTTAAGTCTTCATCTCCAAGTTTTCTTTTGAATGTTTTTACATCATGAAGTTTATTGTTATAGTAAATTTTTTCTACTGTCATTTTATTTTGAGTTAATGTTCCTGTTTTGTCTGAACATATAACTGTTGCACTTCCTAGAGTTTCAACTGCTGGAAGTTTTTTTACTATAGCATTTTTCTTTACCATTCTTTGAACACCTATTGCTAAAACTATTGTTGATACTGCAGGTAACCCTTCTGGTATTGCTGCAACAGCTAAGCTTACAGCAGTTAAGAACATTTCTATTACATCTTTTCCATATAATAAGCCTATTCCGAAAATTGCAAAGCATATTATTAATGCTACAATTCCTAAAGTTTTTCCAAGTTTATTTAATTTTCCTTGAAGTGGTGTTTCACCTTCTTCTGCTGAATTTATAATATCTGCAATTTTACCAACTTCTGTATTCATTCCAGTTTCAACAACAACTGCTTTTCCTCTACCATAAGTAATTAAACTAGATGAAAATAGCATATTAATTCTGTCTCCAAGGCCTATCCTTTCATCTTCAATCCTTGCTGCCATTTTTTCAACTGGAACAGATTCCCCTGTTAATGCTGATTCTTGTGCTTTTAAGTTCACAGCCTCAATAATTCTTAAATCTGCTGGAACATAATCACCAGTTTCTAAAATTACAATATCTCCTGGCACAAGCTCTTTTGACTGAACAACCTCTAATTTACCATTTCTAATAACCTTTGCTACATGGCTGCTTAGCTTTTGCAAAGCTTCCAAAGATTTTTCAGCTTTATTTTCTTGAAGAACTCCAATAATAGCATTAACAATCACAACTACCAAAATAATAACAGTATCAGTAATTCCTGAAATACCCTCTTGTTTTACTCCAACTATTCCAGAAATAACAGCTGAAATAATAAGCACGATAATCATAAAATCCTTAAACTGCTCCAAAAATTTTACAAAAGTACTCTTTTTCTTCTTTGCCGCCAACTCATTAAGCCCATATTTTTCTTTTCGACTCTCAACCTCACTAGAGTTCAAGCCTTTTTCTTCATCTGTTTCAAGACATTTAACTGTTTCATCAACAGTCTCATTAAACCAATTCTTGGTCATCAATACATCCCTGCTCCTTTTTTAAAAATATGATACTATTTTACAATAAGATTTTGAAAATGTAAAGAGGTAAAATGCAAGATTTTCCCTCTATTTTTATCATAAATTTGTTCAGAATCTACATATTTAAATTATTAAATACATTCCCTGATATATCTATGTCATCTAATAATTTTTGTATTTCATTTTCATCAAACAGAGCATATATTGTGTCTTTATAATTCTTATTCACTCCCAAAACCATTGCAAATGGTATATATTTTTCAAAAATAACTACATCTTCTATATTTTTTTCATTTAACAATGTGTATTGACTTATAAAATTTTTGAATTTTATCCATTTCATAAGTTCTTGTTTTCCATTTTCATTTAACTTACTTTGTTTTAATTTGTTTGAGTCTGTAAAACAGGTAAATATTAATAAATTTACATCTAAAAGGAGTGCTAAGCACACACAAGTTAGTACACTCTCTTTTCCACCTAATATAGTACCTATAATTGCTCCTACTATAACAATTACTAATCCAATAAGCAATTGTTTTTTTGTTGTAACATTCCTGCTTTCTGTGCAAAAGTTTAATTCTTTAAACTGTTCTCTAACTAAATTATTCCATGTTTTGAAATCAAATTTTTGATTATGTCTAATTAAATTATTCACAATATATTTATCACTTTTGCATAATTTTTCTATATTTGCATTCTCTCTTTGACTTATTACATATGTTTGATTTTGATTTTTTTCTACTTGTATAATTTTATTATCATATAAATTCATTATATCTGCAACTAAGTCTCTTCTATCAAGAGTTCCGTTTGCTAAAATTGCAACTATCGAAGGTTGATAGTTTGCTTCTATATCTCTATTTAAACTTTGCAAATCGTTATATGATTTATTTGTATATATTTTGTTTTTTAGTTTTTTTAAACATTCCACGTATGTATAACCAAGTATTCCAACAATACCTGTTATTGTAATTGGATTAAAAAATTGTATTATTGCTAATTCTTTTGTTGAATTAATTGCAACTAAGTATAATACAACTAGTAAAATACTTAAAAAAGTCGCTAAAGTTTTTTTATTTTTTATTAGCGCTACAATTATAGCTGGCACTAGAATTATTGTTATCATTTTAAATCTTAGTAATATTTTTTCCATTGTAACTCCCCCTAATATCACTCATTATAACATACCTCTTTTTTCTTAACAATATATATTGATATTTTTTATACTCTCATTTTGTATTTTCCCTCAAATTTCATTCATACTTTCACCAAAATCTGCAAATACTAACCCAAAGGAGGCTTTTGTTTTTATGAAGGATGTTGATATTTTGAAGGAGATTAATCAGAATGCTAAGATGGGGATGGATTCTTTGACTAGTGTTATTAAGAAAGTTAATGATGGTGAGTTTAAGGATTTGTTAAATACTCAGCTTAATGAGTATCAAAATATTTTTGATAGGTCTCAAGAGTTATTAGTCAAGAATAATGTGCAGATGAAGGATACTCCTAGCATGCAGAAGGCTATGTCTTGGATGGGGATTCAGTTGAATACTGCTATGGATTCTAGCAATTCTAAGATTTCTGAATTATTGATTCAGGGGAATGATATGGGAATTGTTAAGGGGACAAAACTTCTTAATAATTATTCTTTTATGAATAATGAAATTAAAAATATTGTTTCTGATTTTGTTCGCCTTCAACAAAAAAATATTGATGATTTAAAGCAATATTTATAATTTAAAAAGAGGCTTTAAAAAGCCTCTTTTTTAGTTATTTTACATATTCATTTAATGGTTTTACTCTATAATTTAATTCTCCAAATTTATCTGTTGTTACATATCCTGGAACACTGTTTATTACATCTGGTATACGATTTACGATTGATGCACAAGTTAATTCTACTGTTGCTGGTCTTGCTACAACTATTGTTGTGTCTGGTTCTCCATAAATTGTCCATTCATTTTTATCAAAATCTTCTTTTGAATATACTTTTCCTATACATTCTGTTTCAAGTGTTATTCCTTCTTTTGTTGTTG
>USHY01000018.1 GCA_900554635.1 uncultured Clostridium sp.
TTGCTTTTCTTCTTTTTAATTCTTCTTCTGATAAACCTATATCATATAAGTTTACTTTTGTTATTTCATCAAGCCTTTGCTTAATGAACTCCAGCATTTCATCAAGTGTAAATGATTTCTCATCAACCTCCTGAATTTCTTCTTGTGCATCTTTATTTTTCTTAATCACATAATATACCAAAATTCCAAATATAATTAGTACCATTAATATTAGAATGATATTTACAATATTCATATGAGTCAGAACTCCTCTCTTTCTTTAAACTTCTAACTGTAGCTGTTTTAGTTTTTCTATTATTCCCTCTCCTGCAATGGAAAGCGCTTCCATTATTGATGCTTGCACACTTGTTTCTCTAACATTTCTGTAATTAATTACAAAATCTGCTAAATTTCCTTCATTGCAAACTTCAAAAAACAAAGTATTGTATGGTATTCCATAAATATCTCCCATGCCTAATTTTCTTTGTAAATTTCTTATATTGTATTTTGAATATTTGTCATACTTACCTATTAAAAGTATTATATTATTTTTTGCTAAAACTGAATGTGTTCTTCTTTGCCTAATGAAGTCTTCTATATATTTTTTTCTCTGTGATGTATTGGCAACAATTAAGTTACTTTCTTCTAAAACGCCTTGCACAAACGCTTCTTCAATGTTACCTTTTAAATCGACAAAAACTAAATCATAATATTTTTTTGCTATTTTTATTATACTTTTCATGTACTCTCTTTGTTTTATATATACATCTTGAGGCATATTGCTGTCTGTCAACACCTCTAATCTATCTTTGAATACTGTTCTTGTATAATTAGTTATTATCTCTGGTGTTGCCTTATTGCTTGATATTGCCTTGATTAATCCGCCAATTCCTGTTTCAAGATCGCTTCTTGGTTTAAAGCCTTTAGCTTGCTCCCAAAAGCATTCTTGAAGTGAATCATCATTATGAGCTGTATTTATCAACAGCATTTTATAATTTTCTTTAATGGACAAATACGTTGCAATTGCAGCCATTGATGTTGTTTGTGCTGTCTCAATCTTATCATTACCATAAAATGTTATAACTGACATTTGAATTCTCCTTTATATATTTCTTAGCATTTTCTTTACATCATTCATTCTTAACTCTGGTGCTATTCCGGGATATAAGCTCCATTATTCCATTTTTATATTCTGTGCTTAGTTCCTTATAACTAATTCTTGCACTTCTTTGATTATCTATAATTATTGATAGATCACCATTTTCAAAAGGAAAATAAATCTTATTTTTATTCCATTTCACTGCATAGTAAAATGATATAAAATTCAAATATTCATCATCTTCCTTTGCTATTTCCTTTGAAAATATAATTTTAGTCATTGGAAGCTTATTTTCAGATTTACCTATAATCTCAAGGCCTTTTTTCATTGAATAATTATCAAATGCTGTAACAAAATATAATTGTTCAGAATTTTCAACTGATAAAGATTCAAATTTTTCTCTATTGTCTACATCATAAAACACAATATCATAATTAAATTCTGTTACTCCCATATAGTTCTTAATATTTTCTAAGTTTTCAAAACCTATTGCAATATCTATATCTTCATATGTGGTAATGTAGTACAAGCTAGGCTCTATGCAAGGCACTGTATATCTTGTTTTTTGAAGAATGGTTCCATCTACAATCAAGACTTTTAAGCCGTTTTCTACCAATAACTTAGCTATATATATAATTAAATCTGTTTTGTCGTATGCACCTATAAATCCTATCCTTTTCAAGTAAGCTTCCTCCTATTTTTCTTTCTAGTTTCCTTCTAATTCAGACAAATAGCTTTCTCTTGCATTTTTTGCATCTTCAATTTGTTTTCTTATTCCAATTTCAATATTGTTCTTTATGTCTTCAGCTGAATATTGGCTTAGTGTATTATTTATTGGATTTCTAACAGTTCCTGAATTTGCATATTTTGTTGCAATTGCTTCTCTTGCTGTTGTTACAATGTTAGGGTCATTTTGTATTAATTCCACAGTTTGAGCTGTTGGGCTATATGTATATGTTGCTTTTTCTTGCATTCCTGGTTCTACATATTTTGCTAAATATAGTTCTGCAGATCCATTCATTACAAATGTTTCAACAATTGCACTGTTTAAAATTAATATGTCCTCTTCTGCTAAATTAAGTCCTATTGTATTATCATAAATGTTCATTATTTCTTTCTTAGAAACCACGATTAAATCATGAGTATTTGGTAATCTCAATCTTATATCTATGAAATCCCCTATTTCAAGTGTTGTAGGTATTGTTACAACATTATATTCCACATATCTTGTAGAATCTCCTAAAGTTTCTTCATCTGCTTCATTTAATATACTTTTAGTTAAAATTGTACCTTCAATAAGGTCTACTTTACTTGTGTATCCTCCTGCGAATGCAACATTTTTAAGTTTTCCATCTGGCCCTTGTTTTTTTGCTTGAAAGAAGTCTGTTGAGTTTGTTGTAATTGGTATTTCAACCTCTTCAACCATACTTGCAGTTATTTCTTTTCCTGAAGATACACTGCATCCTTTTTTTAGTCTATAGACATAAGCTATTTGTTGTTCCTCTTCTTTAGCTTTGTCCATTTTTGGTTTTACTATAAGAAAAAACACTGCTGCTCCTACTATTAATACAATTAATAACATAACAAAAATTCCTGCTATGAATGAATTTCTAACTTTTCTTTGCATTGGATTTGATGGCATAATTATTCCCCCTATTTTTTTATTTATTACAATTATTCTACAACAAAACACACAAAAAAACAATATATTTTTACATTGTAATAAATATTTAATATTATTGTAATATTACTGTAATATTTTTGTAATATTTTTGTCAAAGTTTTTTTATCCATTTTTTCTATAAATTTCTAGTTTATTTTTTGTTTTTTTGCACATCATAGATGTTGAAAAGCAAATAAAACGCTTTCATAAGTTATTATCCTGGGAGGTGAAAAGAGATGGCAAATTCAAATTCAAATAGAACATTAGTACCTGAAGCTAAAGATTCATTAAATCAATTCAAATATGAAGTAGCTACAGAAGTTGGTGTTAACTTAAAAAATGGATATAATGGTGATATATCTGCAAAAGATGCTGGAAGAATTGGTGGTAACATGGTAAAAAAAATGATTCAAAAGGCTGAAAGCCAAATGCTTAAGTAAATATTTCTATTTACTTTATTAATTAGGTAGCCAGTTTCGAATATTCGAAACTGGCTATCTTTTTATTTTGAATGGACAACTTTGTTGTTGCCTGTATCTGTTTCATTTATTTTGTTACCATTATAATCAAATGATATTTCCCCAATTCCCTTCCACCTTGTTGCAGTCTTTTGTGTTTCTATTTTTTCTTTTGTTAAAGTAATTTTTATATACCCATTACCTGATGTATCTGGATTTGTAACAAATCCTAAATCAGATTTTGAATAGGTTTCTGCATCATCTAAGTAATATTTTTCATCTACTAAGTAATCTGTTGGTCTTTCTTTTCCTTTGCTCCAAACAAACCCAGAACCTCCGGCCACCTCCCGCTGCATAGTTGCGTGAAGCTCCATTGTAGTTTCCTGCGCCACCGCCACCGTACCAGCCTCCTCCGACCAGCTCCATTAGAATAATATGTTCTACCAGAATATCTTCGTCCTGTACTTCCTCCTGTCCCTACTGTTCCTGCAGTTCCATTAAATGCTGTGGTGCTTCCACTTCCTGCTGCTCCCCCTGATGTCTGTGTTCCACCACATCCTTTGTATCCAGCACTTGTTGTTGAATATGATGCTCCATCTTCTCCGTTAGTTCCTCCACCATTGCCACCTGCAGCTTTATATGTTGTACTATACCAATATGCTCCGACCGGCCACCGCCTGCAACAATTAGCCTATGGTTTAATGTTGTTCCCCCAATTCTAATATCAGTGCCACCTCCGGCCAGCACCTCCACGATATCCAGCATTTCCACCACCATTAAAGCCTCCACCTGATGTTTCTGTGTAATTTGTACCTGTTCCATATCTTCCTTTTCCACCTACATATAGGCTGATTGTTTCATTTTTATATAATTCCACGGTTCCTTTTGAATATCCCCCTGTGCCTGGTTCTCCAGCATTATTATAAGTTCCTCCATTTGCACCCCAAACTTCTAAAAGATATTTCCCATCTTTTGTTACTGTAAATGTTTCTGCAGCTCCTGTGTATGTTCCTATTTTAACTTCTTCAGAAGCATCTTGATACTCTGTTTCTGTCCATGTTTGTTCACTAAATTGATTTGGATATTTAGCTAAATACTCACTATCTATTAGTTCAAGTTCAGCATCTAGTCTATATGATGCTGCTACTGTGCATTTGTAAATTATACCATTTGATTCTATATATTCATCTGTACCAACTTTTAATAGTTGTTCTACTGTTGTTATTGGTATAACCTCACTTGTATCTGCAAAATAGTTATTATAGAGTTCTTCTTCATTTCCTACATCACTTTCATATATTTCCTTTGTTTTTCTTTTTACTTCTGATTGTGCCTGTCTTCTGTTCATAATTATTGTAAAGGTACTAATCAAGAATGCTAGCATTAATAATATTGTTGCTAATGTTATTAAGGTTATTGCGCCTCTTTGTTTTCTCATATGTGTGCCTCCTTTTTTATTTTTATTTGCTTGTTGAGCCAAAGCCTCCTGTTCTTTCTCCTTGGCTTACATCATTATCTGTTGTTAAGAATTTTTGGAATATGCCTTGTCCTATTGCGTCTCCTTTTTTTATTTCGATGTCTTCATCTTTAATATTGTAAAAAGCAAACATTATGTGACCATCATTGTCTGGATTTTCATAATAATCACTATCAATTACTCCTATGCTATTTGCTAGTATTAAGCCTTTTTTGCCTGGGTTTGAGCTTCTGTTTGCAAGTATTAGTACTTCATCTTCACCCATATATGCCTTTATTCCTGTTTTTACAAGTGTTGGTTTCATCCCTTTCTTAAAGCTTGGTATAATTGTGTTTTCTGCAGCTTCAATATCATATCCTGCTGAACACTTTGTTTTTCTTATTGGTAAATTAATTCCCTCATTTTCAAATCCCTTTGCTATTTCAAATCCTCTTTTTCTTTCCATTTTTACTCATTCCCCTCTTTTATTTGTTTTATTACTTCTTCAAGTAAATATTTTTGTTGTTCACCTGTTTCCATATTTTTTAATGTAACTGTTCCTGAATTCACTTCATCTTCTCCTATTACAATTACATATGGAATTTGTAATTTATCTGCATATTTGAATTTTGCCTTTATTTTTTTATCATCAAAATATATTTCGCTATTAATTCCAGCTGCTCTTAAAGCATTTGCTGTTTCTATAGCTGGTTTTAGGTCTGGTACCATTGATACTACTAGTATTTTTGATATTGACTTTTGTGTTGCTTTTATTAAGTTCATATCATTTAGTACAAAAAATAATCTTGTTAAGCCTATAGACATTCCTACTCCTGGCATTTTTCTATCTGTGTAGTATTCACTTAAATTGTTATATCTTCCACCTGAGCAAATGCTTCCTATAGATTTATAGTCATTTAAGAAAGTTTCATAAACTGTTCCTGTGTAATAGTCAAGTCCCCTTGCTATACTTACATCAACTGCAAAACATTCTTCTGGTACATTAAATAAGCGTATGTATCTTATTACTTCTATTAGTTCTTGAACTCCTTGTTTATATGTCTCATTATCTATTTTCATGTTTTGTAGTTCTTGTAGTTTTTCATCTGTTGTTCCTTCTATTGTTATAAATCTTATTACTTTTTCAATGTTTTCATCTGATATTCCAAGTTCTTTTATTTCTGCTTTTACCTTTTCTGTTCCTATTTTTTCTATTTTGTCTATTGTTCTCATTATATCTACAGATACTTCCTTAGCATTTATATCCTCAAAAAGTCCATTTAGAATTTTTCTGTTATTTATTCTTATTGTGAAGTTTTCTAAGCCTAATTCTTTAAAAACATTATACATAATACTTGGAATTTCTGCATCATTTATTATATTTAATTCTCCATCTCCTATTACGTCTATATCGCATTGATAGAATTCTCTGAATCTTCCTCTTTGAGCTCTTTCTCCTCTATAAACTTTTCCTATCTGATATCTTCTGAAAGGAAATGATAGTTCATTTGCGTGCATTGCAACATATTTTGCAAGTGGAACAGTTAAGTCAAACCTTAATGTTAAATTACTATCTCCCTTTGTAAATGAATATAATTGTTTTTCTGTTTCTCCACCTGCTTTTGCAAGTAAAACTTCAGTGCTTTCAATTATTGGTGTATCAATTGGTAAGAATCCAAATTTCTCATATGTTTTTTGTATTTTTTCTTTCATTTGATTAAATAATATTTGTTCTTGTGGTAATAATTCCATAAAACCTGGTAAAGTTTTTGCAACTGTTTTTTCCATATAATCCTCCTTTTATTCCCATTCTTTTTGTTTCATTTCCAAATAAATCGGCTTTTCTTCTTTTATTATTGTTGATTTTCCGATGTCCTGGATATACTATTGTGTCCTCTGGTAATGTTATTAATTTATTTGTAATTGATGATATTATATCCTCAAAACTACTAGTTGGCAAGTCTATTCTTCCCCATGCTCCTCTAAAAAGTGTGTCTCCTGCAAATAATAGTCCTTCTTTTTCGCAATATAGTGATACACTTCCGTGCTGTATGACCTGGTGTGTGTATTACTTTAAATTCTAAGTTTCCCAAATGTAATAAGTCTCCATCATCTAAGCGAGCATCTTCTTGCAATATTACTGGTTCTAGTCCAATATGTGTACTTAAATTAATATTTACATCTTTAAGCCCTGGTGCGTCTTTTCTATGAATTAAAATTTGCCCACCAAATTTTTCTTTTATTTGTTTTACTCCTCCAATATGGTCTCCATGGCAATGTGTTAAGAATATATATTTCATTTTTATTTGCATTGCATCTAAGTCTTGTAATAATAATTCCGAAACACTTCCTGGATCTATTATCATTGTTTCTTTTGTTGTTTCATCTTGTACTATATAGCAATTTTCACCTGTTATGGTGCCTACATCTAATTTTATTCTCTTTAGTATCATTTTTTTCTTGTCACCTCATATACACTATCAACTTTTCTTATTTGTTTTATTACTTGGTTTAGTTGTTCTATGCCTTGTACTTCTAGTGTTGCATCTATTGTAGCTATTCTATCTTTGCTTGTTCTTGTGTTTACTCCCATTATATTTATCTTTTGTGCTGTAATTTCTTTTACTACATCTGAAAGTAGCCCTGTTCTGTCATTTGCTAGTACTTGTATATCTACATTGTACTCAGCTTTTTCGTTTTCATTATACCATTCTACTTCTATGATTCTTTCCTCCTCTGATAATAAGTCTTTTAAATTTGTGCAGTCTTTTCTGTGTATTGAAACTCCTCTACCTTTTGTTATATATCCTATTATATCATCACCTGGAACTGGATTGCAGCATTTTGAAAATTTTACTAGGCAATTATCTATTCCTTTTACTACTACTCCAGATTTTGGTATTTTTTGTTTTCGTAGTCTTTCTGTTACTAGTTCTTGTATTTTTTCTTCTATAGTATCTTCTTCATGTTCTTTTTTATACTCTTCTAATAATCTGGTAATTATTTTATTTGGTGAAATTCCCCCAAATCCAATACTTGCATACATATCATCTACTGTATTGTAATTGTATCTATTTAGTACTACTTGTATCCATTCAGGTTTAAATAAATCGCTGTGTGACATTCCTATTTTTTTGATTTCTTTATCTAATATGTCTTTTCCTTTTTCAATATTGTCTTCTCTTTCGGTCTTTTTAAACCATTGTTGTATTTTTGTTTTTGCACTTGAGCTTTTTACTATTTTTAGCCAGTCTCTACTTGGTCCTTTTGCTGTATCTGATGTTATAATTTCTACGATATCGCCACTTTTTAGTGGTGTTACAATTGGCATCATTTTGCTGTTTATTTTACAACCTATCATTCTATGTCCAACTTCTGCATGTATTGTGTATGCGAAGTCTATTGGTGTTGCATCTCTTGGAAGTGTTTTTATTTCTCCTTTTGGTGTGAATACATATACTTCATCTTCAAAAAGCTCTGTTTTCAGTGTTTTTAAAAATTCATCTGGGTCTTGCATGTCTTTTTGCCATTCTAGTGTTTCTCTTAGCCATGCAAGCTTATCTTCAGTTACTACAACATTTGATTTTTTAAATCTATTTGCTTCTTTGTATGCCCAATGAGCTGCGATACCATATTCAGCAACTCTGTGCATGTCCCATGTACGAACTTGAACTTCAAATGGTGTTCCTTTTGGGCCTATCAATGTATTATGTATTGATTGGTACATATTTGGCTTTGGAACTGCAATATAATCTTTAAACCTTCCTGGCATTGGAGTATATAACTCATGAACTACACCAATTGCTGCATAACAGTCTTTTACTGAGTTTACTATTATTCTTAGTGCAAATAGGTCATACACTTGGTCTAATGCTATATTATCTCTTTGCATTTTTCTATAAATACTATATAAATGTTTTGCTCTTCCTGTAACTTCTGCTACAATTTTTTGTTTTTTAAGAGCAACTCTTATTTCTTCCATAATTTTATTTATGAATTCTATTCTTTCTTCTCTTTTTTTCTCTATACTTAAAACTAATTCTCTATATTCTTCTGGATATAAATATCTAAATGCAAGGTCTTCAAGTTCCCATTTTAGAGAATAAATACCAAGCCTATTTGCAAGTGGTGCATATAATTCCATTGTTTCTTTTGCATTTGCAATTTGTCTTTCTCTTTTTAAGCTTGAAAGAGTTCTCATATTATGGAGTCTATCTGCAAGTTTAATAAGTATTACCCTTATATCTTTTCCCATTGCTAGGAACATTTTTCTGTAGTTTTCTACTTGTTCCTCTTCTATTGTAACATATTGAATTTTGCTTAATTTTGTAACCCCTGCAACCATTTCTGCAATTTCTTCGCTAAAGTTTTTTACAATATCTTCATTTGTTGCTTCTGTATCTTCTACTACATCATGCAACAAAGCTGCACATATTGTGGCATCATCCATTTGTAAATCTGCTAAAATGTAGGCAACATTCAATGGGTGAATTATGTAGTCTTCTCCAGACATTCTTTTTTGGCCTTTATGGTGTTCTGCAGCAAAATTATATGCCTTTTGTATTAGGGCTACATTTGTTTTTCTTTTATTTAATTTCATTCTTTTTATTATATCATCAATGGTTTTATTTGCATTCTCCATAAGTCTATCCCTTTCTAAATTGATTTCATCATATCCTTAATATTTATTTGAATTTGTTCTTCACAGTTATAGTTATTTATTTCCAAAGTTCCAACAACATCAACTTTGTCTCCTATTAGATAATCATTTATAAGTTCACCTAAATTAAATCCTATTGCATTTACTGTATCATTTCCATCTTTTAGCATTAATTTTAAGTGTTTTCCTTCTGATAGAGTTCTTATTGATACAATTTTTAAGTTCTTATAGCTAATTAGTGGTGGTTTATTTTTTTCTCCAAATGGCTCTAATAATTTTATTTGCTCAACTGTTTGTTTGTTTAACTCTTTTTTTCCTATTTCACAATCTATTTTTATAACTGGTACTATGCTTTTTACATTTTTGTCTTTGGCTATTTGTTCAAAATGGATTTTAAAGTCTTTTATTTTATCTTTGTTAAGTGATAATCCAACTGCCATTTCATGCCCGCCATATTTTTCTAAATATTCAGCGCTTTGTGCTAAAGCATCATGTAAGTCAAACCCTGGAACACTTCTTCCTGACCCTTTACCTATTTCATTTTCAATTCCAATTAGTATTGTTGGTTTAAAATATTTTTCAGTAATTCTTGATGCAACTATTCCTATTACACCATGGTGCCAGTTTTCCCCTGCTAGAACTATACTGTTTAGATTATCTATATTTTCTTTTTGGAGTTCTTCTATTGCTTGGTCAAAAATATTTTTTTCTATTTCCTGTCTTTGTAAATTGTATTGATTTAGGTTTTTGGTTATTGTACATGCTTTTTCATAATCATCTGTTAAAAATAGTTCTAGTGCCTCTTCTTGTTTACCCATTCTTCCACAGGCATTTATTCTTGGGGCTATTCCAAATGAAACCATAAATGAATCAACATTCTTGTATCCTGTTTCTTTTATTAGTTCTCTTAATCCAATGTTTTTTGTGCATTTTACTAGCATTAAGCCAAGTTTTGCAATTACCCTATTTTCATCTACTAGTGGCACTATGTCTGAAATTGTGCCTATACATACTATATCTAAATATTTAAGATATTCTTTTTCATCTAAATTTAATTTTTGAGATATTGCTTGTATTACTTTAAATACTACACCTACTCCTGCTAGCCCTCTGAATGGATATGTATTATCTTTTCTTTTTGGGTTTACAATTGCATATGCTTCTGGCAATGTTTCTAGTTGCTCATGGTGGTCTGTAATTATTGTTTCAATTCCATAGCTTGTTGCCTTTTTTACTTCTTCTATCCCAGAGATTCCACAGTCTACTGTTATCATAAGAGTATATCCTTGTTCGGCAATTTTTTTAATTGCCTCATCATTTAATCCATATCCTTCATCTAGTCTATTTGGAATATAGTAATCTACTTGCAGTCCTCTTTCATTTAAGAACTTTTTTAATACTGTAATACTGGTTATTCCATCAACATCGTAGTCTCCATATATTATTGTTTTTTCTTTTGTTTCAATTGCTTTAATTATTCTATCTACAGCTTTTTCCATGTCATTTAGTAAAAAAGGATTATGAAAATTGTTTCTTTTTGGATTTAAGAAAATTTCAATTTCTTCTTCACCTGTAATCCCTCTATTTACTAAAATTTTAGCCAATAGTTCTGATATGTTATGCTTTGTGGCTATTTGTTTTATTAATTCTTCATCTTGTTCAAGATATTCCCATTTCTTTTTCATAAATTCTCCTATTTTAATTCAACCTTTGGATTTTCAGTTATTTTGTATTCTGCCTTTGGAAAAACGCGTTTTTCTGCTGGTACAAATCCTCGTACTTGTACTGTTGGCAAAATCCATGTGTATGGCCCAATACAGGTTCCTGGAATTGAAGTACAATTTGCTCCAAGTCTTGAGTTATCTCCTATTATTGAACCGAAAAAATCTGTTTCAGTATCGTATTTGTTTCCTTCAATTTTTATTTCTATATTCTTCTGGTCAAATCTTCTATTTGCTATAATTGTTCCGCTTCCAATTCTTGCTGATTTTCCCATTATACTATCTCCAACAAAACTTAAACTTGCAACTTTCGCTTTGTTTTGTAGTATTGCATGCTTTACTTCCGAACCATGTCCCACTGATGCCCCATCTCCAATTATCGTATATGGTCTAATTAGTGCACCTGCTGCTATTTCAGCTTTTTTTCCAATTATAACAGGTCCTTGAATAGTTACATTTGCTCCAATTTTAGCACCTTCATCAATAAAATAATTTCCTGTTATTGAAACAAATTCTCCAATTTCTCCTTTATTTATTTTAACCCCTTTTTCAACTATTGTTTTGTTAATATATTCTTTTACTTTTACTAGCGGTTCCCACACATATGTGCAGTTTTCAAATATTTCCTTATCTCTAAATTCATCCATATGTTCAAAGTAATATTTTAGTTCTATTTCTTTCATGTTTTCACCCTTCCATTAATCGCTTATACTTAAAAGTTCTATGATGGTTTCAAGGTCTTTTTGTAATTCAACTAGCATTACTGTTTTTATTGTTATTTCCTTGCCTTTTAAGTATTGTTCTATGATTTCTTTTAATTTCTTTAGGTTTTTCAATTCTGGTTTAAGCTCTTTTGTGTATTTTCTTGCTCTTTCTAGTAATTTTTCTTTTATTCCCATTATATCCTCATTGCTTGCACAAGATATTCTTTGGAATAATTGATGTGGGTCATAGTATTTTAGTATTGGAATTTCCATACATTCATTATCAAATTTTTCATAAAATGTTTCCATTTTCATTGGAATTGCTTTTAATACATCATTTGCTTTTTCAGTGTACATTTTATCTTTTAGTGTTGTATTAAGTGTTTTAAAATGTGATGTTATATCCTCTATATCTAAATTTTTTTCTCCTAGTGATACACTGTTTAGTTCTTGTTCTGCTTGTGGAACATATTCAGAATTTAATGATGCTAAATTCATTCCATTGAAAAATATGGTTTTTATTGTTGGCATATCATATTTTATCAAACCTTTTTTTACAAAATATGTGAAGTAGATAAATAATTTTGTTGTATCTATTAGTTTGATTTTTCCTTGTTTTACATCTTGAATAACATTTTCTATTACCCCTGCAAACTGGTCATCTGGGATTTTCCAGAATTCTTCTGTTAATAGTCTTTTATATCCTGGTAGTTTTTCTGTATCAACTGTATTTATTATGTCTTCCATGTCTTCTTTGAATTTTCTTGTATCAAATATTCTTGTTCTTACATATGTTTCTATGAATTTGAAAAATCTATATTCTGCTTTAAAGTTATAGTAATAATTATTATCAAATTCCTTGATGTAGAATTGCCTATTATCTGAAAAAACTTTTGATGATATTACTGTGGTTTTGTATTCTTCATTGTTTTGTATATATACAAATTTATCTTTGGTTATTTTTCCTGCCTTTATTTCAAATGAAATTGCTATTGTAAATATTAGCATTGTTTGCATTACTCTATAATTTGTATTTGGATAATATCTATTTACCATTTCATATATCTTTTTGAAATCATTTAATGAATGCTTTAAAATTCTAAGATTTCTGGTTCCACTTTTATTGAATGTGGTTATAATATATGGTGTATTTTCTCTTAAAAATCGGATTAGTTCTTTGTCGTTTTCATATCTCATTAATATTCCGGTTTATTATATAGTTAAATTCTGGTCTGTATTCAAATGTTTCACCTATTAATTTTTCTTTTATTCTTTCATAGTCATTTGCTTTATCAAATACATATTCTATTTCATCTTGAATTCTTTCAACCATTGGTTTTTCTTTATTTTCAAGCTCGCCTTGTTTATCTAAAATATATGTTGCTATAAAAGTTTTCATTTCTAGGTTGCTGTTTTTTAATTTTGTTGAAAGTTCTTTTTCGTTACATATAATTATAGTTTTTATATGGTCATGTTCAACAAAGTTGTTTATATATCCTAATATATCTATAACATCTACATTGGCTCTTTCTAGGTCATCAAAGCATAATACTTTATCATCAGTTGCGAAAAATTTTTCATAGTTTATTTTTTCATTTGTATTTGCTCCAAATGAATTTGCCATATTAAGCCCTGTTTTTGCATATTCTGGAATTGAATACTTGCCTGTGGTTTCCATATGTTTTTTTACATTTCTATCCATAAGTTGCGAAGTTTCTATAAATATTTTTTTACTTATTTCTTCAAGATTTGATATACCATATAAAGACATATAAATAGTTGAATATTTCTTTCCATTAAACTGCATTCCATCTATTTTTGGTTTAATTTTGTTGTTCCAAAAATAAGTTTTTCCGGCTTCCCCATTCTCCATTTATCATAACTGCGTAGTCAGTATAATCTGACCTTACATAATCTAATATACTCTCAACTAAGTCTTCCATTTTTACCTCCTTTGTTTAATCTACCGCAATTGTAAGAACTGCAATACTTTTTGCTCCTGCAATCTTTATTATTCTACTACATTCATTTACTGTACTCCCTGTTGTGTATATATCATCAAACAAAATTACATTTTTGTTATATATAGCCTTTGAATCAATAATTTTAAACGCGTTTTTAATATTGTTTTTTCTTTCAAGTTTTGTTAAAGTACTCTGTTTTTTTGTATTTTTAGTTTTCACCAAATTATTTTTTACAAACTCTATTCCCAATGTTTTGGCAATTTTTCTAGCAATAAGTTCTGTTTGATTATATCCTCTTTTAAATTTGCTTAGCCTATACATTGGAACATACAGTATTATATCATAATTTTTTAAAAATCCATATATTTTTTTATTATTTAATATCATTTTTTCAAAAGTTTCATATAAATATGCGTGTTCATTAAATTTATAATCTAAAATTTTAGTTCTAATTATATCTTTATATAGAAAAGGTTTTATTTGGTAATCAAAATGCTTTGTACTATCACTTCTAAAATCAACAATTTCATCTATTTCATACTTTTTTAGCCTGTTTTTGCACTTGGTACATAATCTTTTTTTATTAATTTTGCCACAAATTCCACATACTGGTGGATATATAAAATTTAGAAACATTATTACCTTCTTTCACAAATTTACATAAAATGTAATATTATATATTAGTAATAGATATTTAGGGAGGTTTAAAATGAGAATTTTTAGAAAAACGCTGGCTGTATGCTTAATAGGATTAGGTTTAGGAATTCTTCTTGTTATACTACTCCCTTTTACTGGTTGGCTTTTCCTTATTGGTTTTGTAGTTGTATGTCTAGGATTATCTTGGCTTTGTTGCTAATTTTAAAAAAAGGAGTGTGTTATTATAATGACAATAGTTGTAAAAAAAGTACCTAAATTCTTAAGGGGTTTTGTAAAACTTATTTTTGGTGTAAAAGAGAAATAAATTTAAAGATTAAAAATGTAACTTAGAATTACATAAAAACAAGAGCAAGTAAACTAAACTTGCTCTTAAATACTGAGCTCTATGCCTTTGTTACTTTACCTGAACGTAAGCATTTTGCACAAACATTAATTTTCTTTGGTTGTCCATCAACCATTGCTTTAACTGTTCTAACATTAGGTTTAAAAGTTCTAGTAGTTCTTTTACTTATATGTGAACGTGTTATACTTAATTGATTTCCATAATTAACTGATTTATTACATATCTCACACTTTGCCATATCTGTAGCACCTCCTAAAATGCTTAAAATAAAATTCACTAATATTTAGTTTAACACAAATCGGAACAAAATACAAGTGTTTATGGAATATTTTTGAAATTTTCCAGTGCTCTTTCTGCTAATTTTCCATATCTTTGCTGTTTGTCCCTTATTTTTTCTTCTAGTTGTGGAAGAATTCCGGAAGTTTGCGTTCATTGGTTGGAAGTTTTGGTTTGTGGTTTGAATATAGTCTGCTAGAGCCCCTATTACTGTTTCTTTTGAAAAGGTTTGTTTTGGTGTGTTTTGATATTGGTTTGCAGCGTTTATTCCTGCAACTAGTCCTGATGCTATTGATTCTACATATCCTTCTACTCCTGTTATTTGTCCAGCAAAATATATGTTTTTATTTGCTTTGAGGTTATAGGTATTGTCTAATAATTCTGGTGAATTTATAAATGTATTTCTGTGCATTACTCCATATTTTACAAATTCAGCATTTTCTAGTCCTGGAATTAATGAAAATACTCGTTTTTGCTCTCCAAATTTCAAATTTGTTTGAAAACCTACCATATTGTAAAGTGTTCCTTCTTTATTATCTTGCCTTAATTGTATTATAGCATATGGTCTTTTGCCTGTTCTTGGGTCTGTAAATCCTACTGGCTTTAGTGGGCCAAACCTTATTGTGTCTGCTCCTCTTTTTGCCATTACTTCTATTGGCATACACCCTTCAAAAATTTCCTTTTTTTCAAACTCATGAAGTGTTACAACTTCAGCACTTACAAGCTCATTGTAAAACCTTTCGTACTCTTCTTTATTCATTGGAAGATTAATATAACTACTATCTCCTTCTTTTCCATATCTATCACCATAAAAGGCTATGTTAAAATCTATGCTCTCCTTGGAAATAATTGGTGCTGCAGCATCATAAAATGCTAGTCTTTCTTTTCCTGTAAGCTTTATTATCTCTTCTGCCATTTTATCTGATGTAAGTGGACCTGTTGCTATTATTGTTATTCCATCTTCAGCATCAATTTCTTTAATTTCCTCATGTATTACCTCTATCTTAGAATTGTTTTCTATTTTTTCATTTACTGTAGATGAAAATTTTTCTCTATCAACTGCCAATGCTTGCCCTGCAGGAACTTTTGTTTTGTCTGCTATTTTAATTAGAAGTGAATCTAGTCTTCTTAGTTCCTCTTTTAAAAGTCCGCAAGCATTTGTAATACTATTTGATTTGAAGGAATTGCTACATACAATTTCAGCTAAATTTTTATTAGAATGAGCTGGAGAATACTTTTCTGGTTTCATCTCATATAACTTAACATTTATTCCTCTTTTTGCAATTTGGTATGCAGCTTCTGTTCCAGCTAAGCCTCCACCTATTACTGTAATATAATTTTTCATATTTTACCTCTTCTATACTAAAAAAAGCGTTTCTAGTTTTAGAAACACTTTTTATTTAATTTGTTAAGCAATTGCTTTTTTTACTAATTCTGCAAATGCAACTTCATCGCTAACAGCTAGTTCTGCTAACATTTTTCTATTTATAGAAATATTATTTTTCTTTAATCCAGCCATTAATTTGCTGTATGTTGTTCCATTCATTCTTGCTGCTGCATTAATTCTTGTAATCCATAATTTTCTAAAATCACTCTTTTTGTCTTTTCTTCCAACATAAGCATAAGACATTGATTTTAATACTGCTTGTTTTGCATTTCTAAATCTGATACTTTTTGCTCCAAAGTATCCTTTTGCTTGTTTTAAAACTTTTTTATGTTTTTTTCTTGTAGCTATTGCTGATTTAACTCTTGCCATTTTCTATTCCTCCCCTTCTTTATTTTCCATATGGTAACATTTTTTTGATTCCTGCTTCGCATGTTTTATCTGCATAAGCATTTTGAATTTTTCCTGATTTTTTTTGTCTTGTTGTCTTATTTCCTAATAGATGTCTTCTGTTTGATTTTGTTCTTTTAACTTTTCCACTAGCTGTAAAAGAATATCTTTTTGCAGCTGCTTTGTTTGTTTTAACTTTTGGCATAATATTTTCCTCCTTAAATTTTATTTAATAGGTGCTAAAATAATAAACATATTTTTACCCTCTAAGAAAGGCTTTTTCTCAACTGTTGAAACATCTTTAAGTTCTTCAATAAAATTGTTTAATACATCTTCACCTGATTTTACATAATTAACTTCTCTGCCTCTAAATCTAACAGTTATTCTTACCTTGTTTCCATCTGATAAGAATTTTCTAGCATTCTTTGCTTTAAAAGTAAAGTCATGTATTTCAATATTTGGTGTTACCCTTATTTCCTTACTCTCAACTGTTTTTTGTTTCTTCTTAGACTCTTTTTCTCTTTTAGCTTGTTCGAATTTGTGTTTTCCATAATTCATAATCTTACAAACTGGATTATCACTATTCCCTGAAACTAAAACTAAATCTAATTTTTTATCGACAGCCATTTGAATTGCCTTGTCAGTTGGTAATTTACCTACCTTTTGCCCTTGTTCATCAATTACTTGAACCTCTCTAAAGCGAATTTGTTCATTGATTGGTAATTCCTGTTTTATTGTGATTCACCCCCAAAAAAATAACTTGTTTCTAAGAAACAAGCAATCCACATATATATTTTTTATTAATTACAAAAACATATAACCTTTTCCCATTAGTTAAGGTGAGAAGTGGATAACTTCTTCTTGAATACTTTACTATAATACTACTTTTTCACGAATTTGTCAATAGTTGTAGCAAATTTTCCAAAAAAACTTTATTTTCTATTTTTCCACCTTTTCTTGCTTTTTTTTTACGGTAATGTTATAATCTTTTTAAGAAACTTTTTACCTAAGATTAAGGGATGTGGTTTTTATGGATAATTTGGAGTTGATTTATAAAAACGAAAATTTGAATAACTTTAATGATGAAAATGTAGATATAAAATTTGAGATTGATAAAGATGAAAATGGTATTGATTTAGATGGTGTTTTGGGCAGTTCTGTGCGGAATTGATTCTAGTGTTTCTGATACTCAAAAAAGCGATAATATAGATGATGAAACTGTTGAAAATCAAGAAGAAATTTGTACTGCTCTTGTTGAGATTAAACCACATGGGCTTTTAGTTGCTCAAACTATGTTTAAAAAGAGCATTAGAATTTCTATTAAGTCTTTCCTAATTTCTCTATCTCTTGGATTTCTGAATTTATTTTTTTAGATATAAAACATAAGTGCACTTCCAAAAAGAAGTGCACTTGTATTTTAATATTCAAACCACATTCCACTATTTTTAAGTTCCTTTATTTTTTGAGTATGCTCTGAATTTGTCTTTGTAAAATACAATTTTCCATTTTTATCTGCAACAAAGAATAAGTAATCTGTTTCACTTGGCTCTATTGCCGCTTCTATACTTACCTTTCCAACTGAGCTAATCGGCCCAACTGGTAATTTGCCCCCCATATTTGGTCCCCTTGTATTATATGGATTTGAAGCATCAATTTCCTTTTGATATAAATCTCTATCTCCCATATTTGCTTTTACAGAATAATATGTCGTAACATCACTACCTAAAGACATTCCTGCCTCTAGCCTGTTATATAGCACACTTGCTACATCTTTTCTATCATTATCATTCATTCCTTCTGTTTCAACAATTGAGGCTATTGTTAATAATTCATGAATTGAATATTTACTGTTTTCAATTTCCTCCCTATATGGCTCTAGTACATTTTCCATTTTGTCAAGCATTTTCTCAAATATTTCTTCAACCTTTGTATCTTTGTTTGATATTGCATATGTATCTGGGAAAAGGTAACCTTCTAAAGGATAGTAAATATCATTATTTTTAATGTCCTCAGTTAAAAACCAATATTTTTCTATCAATTTATCCAAATATTCTTCATTCTCTAATAAAGCATACACATCCTCTGCTGTATTATTTGTTTTTGTTGATATTGTATCTGCCAACCACCACATTGGTTTTCCTTCTAAGTATGTTATAGTAATCTGGTTTGGGTCATACATTATTCCTGTCTGTAACATCTGTGTTATTTCTTTTACATTCATACTCTCTTTTAAGTAATATGTTCCTGCTTGAAAATTTGAAATCTTTTTTAATTTCACATACATTTTAAAGCTAAACTCATTTTTTATCAAATTATTATTTTTTAGTATTTTTGCAATCTGACTTGTTCCACTACCTAATGGTATTTCTATTTCCTTTTCTGCTGTTTGTTTACTTACTGGCATTAATGATATTTTATAAATTCCTAATATCACAAGTATTGCAATTATAACTACTAATGCTATTATAACTATTATCTTTTTCATCTTTCTACTCCTTTGTTATTTAGTTGTTATTATATAATCTACAATTTCTGTGTAGTCTTTTTCATATTGCTCTGAATGTCTATCATTTGTAACTATATTAATTTTTATTCCAACTTCTCTTAAATGTGGTGCTAATTCTATTATAAACCTGTTTAAATCTGTTTTTTCTATTCCTATAATATTAATTCCAGAAATATCATTTCTCATTGCAATGCTTACAATATTTTTTATTATTTTAGTTCTTGTTTCGTAACTTTCTAAGTTTGCATTATCTATTCTCAAATTTGCCCAGATTTTTTCATTCTGTTTTATTGTATCTGTATTTTTTATTGTAATTTCTTCATCTGTTAATCTTAACAAATCTTTTATTATTATTTTGTTTTGTTCTATTTTAAGTATTGTACCATCTTTTATTTCAGCTGAAATTCTTCCTGTTTTTGGCTTTTGTGGCATATCTTGTCTTAATATGTATTCATTTGTAAGTACATTTGCTTTTACATATCCCACAATTCCATCTTCTGTTCTAATTAGCCTCCAGCCCTTACTTGTTGTATAAAAAGCACTTACTGTATCTCCAACATTTAGTGTTCCAATTTCCTTTGATAAAGATCTTTGTTTATATCTAATCTTTACCTTCTTTTCAGCTTCAGCTTTTATCATTCCTTCATTTAGTTTGTCTATTATTACAACATTTTGGTCTTCAAGAAATTTTATTTCTATGTTATATACAGTTTTAAAGTCTTTTATTGGAATATATATTGTTCCTTCCTTTTCCACAAGTTCACCTAATGTATCTACTGTTGTTCCCTTAATATTTATTTTACTTTCTCCAATTTTCATACTAGCAACAGATACCTCTGATGTAGCTATTACCATTTTCTCATTTTCATCATAATAAAGTGTTTTGTCTAGCAGTTCTTGTATATCTTCTTTTGATATATATATTGCACCATTATTATCCTTGTATATTGGTTTTTGTAGTTTTTCTGTAACATTTTCATCCCCAATAACCAAATTAATTAAGTTCTTATATTTATCCCTTTTATATCCTGGTGCTGTATTTACTATAAATGCCACTACAAATAATGCTAGAATTCCAATTATAATATTTCGAACAAATTTTAAATTTTGCTTTTTTTTCTTCATTGTTGGTCTCCTTAAAAAATTTAATGGTTTTTAGTCAATATCTTTTTTATAATCTGGTGTTGTTTCTAGTAGTTCTGGCTTTTTTAAGTACTTAAATAGTGTTTTGAATGAGCTGGCATAATAGTAGCCATCACATATTCTTTCATCTCCAACAAATGCAATAGATATACATTTTTCTTCTTTTATTTCCTCATCTTCATATATATAGCTTTTTTTCTTTTTACCCATTGAAAAGAACATACTTGTTGTTCCAAAATTATATAGGTGGTGGTAAATACTATCAATTCCCAAAGAACCTACATTTGTTAAAAATACGCTTGTATGAAATGGGCTTATTCTTATTAATGCCTTAGGTAAAATTCCATGCTTATCTAAAAATCTTAAAAATTTTACAGCTGCTCTAATTAGCCCTGTAGGAATTAAGCTAAGTGTTTTAGCTACAACATCTGTTCCGTTATCTACGGCTTTATCCTTATTTTTATTTACATTTGCATCAATTTTTTCTTTTACTTCAAATATATTTTCTGTACCTTCAAATTCAGTTTTTGTAGTTGTTTCTTCTCCATCATCTGTAAGGTTCTTTTTTATTGCTAAAGAAACATATATCTTGTTTCTTGCATATGTTGCACCATTCATTACAAATCTATTTAAAGCTGGTCTTTCTGCTATTATTCTAACTATAGCCGCATATATGATGTGCATATATGTGATTTTTATTCCTCCTTCAGCCTTTTTGTCAATATATTCATCTAATTTCTTTATTGGAATATCTTGTCTAAATAGTACTTGTGAATCATTTCTCTCTAGCATTATACTAGGTATAACTTTAAAAAATGGTGGTAAATTTTTTATTTTTCTTCCATCGCTTCTGTGTCCAAACATATAAATATCTTCCCCTCTTATGTACTTTATTTATAGCACATATATATTTTATATTTATTGTCGGAAAAAGTCAAGTTAAAAATTGGTAAAAGTGAAAAAAGCAGGGTTCACACCTGCTTTTACATTAATTAATATATTTTATTATTTTTAGTTTTTATTTATGATTTCTTCAATTTTATTTATTGCTTCATCAATCTTATACTCTATAGAATTTTCTTCTTTTCTTAGTTTTATTTCTAACATTCCATCATTTACTTTTTTGCCTATTGTTATTCTTACAGGAATTCCTATTAAGTCCATATCATTGAATTTTACACCTGGTCTTTCGTTTCTGTCATCTATTAATGTATCTATTCCAAGCTTGTTTAATTTGCTGTATAATTCTTCGCCTGTGCTAAGTTGTTTTTCATCTTTTGGATTTATTACAACTATGGCTACCTTATATGGTGCTACGTTAATTGGCCATATTATGCCTTTTTCATCATTGTTTTGTTCAACTATTGCAGATAATATTCTTTCTATTCCTATACCATAACTTCCCATTACAACTGGATGGCTTTTATTTTCACTGTCTAAGTATGTTAATCCTAGTTTTTCTGAGTATTTTGTTCCTAGTTTAAATGTATTTCCAACTTCAATTCCTTTTTTGAAAATAAGCTTTCCACCACATTTTGGGCAAGTATCTCCTTCTTTCACATTTACTATATCACCTGCAAAATCATACTTGAAATCTTTCACATTTGCATTGATATAATGATAATTTTCTTTATTTGCTCCACAACAGAAGTTTTTCATTCTTAATACTTCATTATCAACAATTACTTTACAATTTAATCCGATTGGTCCTGTATATCCTGGAACAGCATTTGATGTTGCAATTAATTCATCATTTGCAAAACCTATTTCACTTGCTTTTAGTAATTTAAGAACTTTTGTCTCATTTAATTCTCTATCTCCTCTAATAAAGAAAGTTATAAGCTCACCATCAACATTCATAAGCATTGCTTTTACTGTTTTCTTAATATCAATATTTAAAAATCTACAAACTTCTTCTATTGTATGCTCATTTGATGTTTCAACTAGTTTTAATTCTTTTTCTTCTTCATTACACTCTTCTTCTGTTGCATTTGCTGTTATTTCTATATTTGATGAAAAATCGCATTTATCGCACATTACCAATATGTCTTCGCCAACACTTGATATTGCTTGGAATTCTTCTGATAACAGTCCTCCCATAAGTCCTGTATCAGCTCTTACTACTGTGTACTCAATTCCTAATTCTTGAAAAATTTTGTGATATGCTTCAAACATTTTTTTATATGATTCATCTAGTCCTTCTAAGTCTTTGTCAAAACTATAAGCATCTTTCATTGTAAATTCTCTTGTTCTAATTAATCCTAAACGAGGACGAACCTCATCCCTATATTTAGGACCTATTTGGTATGTTGTAAAATGTAAGTCTCTGTATGATTTTACTTTGCCAAGTGAACAAATAGCAAATAATTCTTCATGTGTTGGTCCTAATGCATATTCTCTATTATATCTATCATTAAGTTTAAACATACTTGGTCCAAAAGAATTTTTCCTTCCAGTTTTTTCAAAAACTTCCATCGGTAATAATGAGGGCATTCTTAACTCACTTGCTCCTGCTTCATTCATATGTTTACGAACTATTTTCCCAACATTTTTTGCTACTTTTTCGCCTAAAGGCATTTTGGCATAAATTCCATTGCTAACTTTTTTAATCATTCCACTCTTCACTAAAAGTTTTCCACTTACTGAATCTTCATCAGCTATGTTTTCTTTTATTGTGTAGAAAAAATCTTTGCTTAATCTCATAATTAACCCCCTCATATATTTTGAAATAAAACAAGAAACTGTCATATCAGATGATATGACAGTTTCTTTCTGGTGGCTCGAACGGGAATCGAACCAGTGACACGGGGATTTTCAGTCCCCTGCTCTACCAA
>USHY01000019.1 GCA_900554635.1 uncultured Clostridium sp.
GTACTAATAAATAGAATAAGAGATATAAAAAATTATAAACCAACACCAACATCAACAACAGACAACTGTTATGTAGTAAAAGAAACAAAAACTAAATACATAGAATTAAATGAAATAGATAAAAAGAATCAAGAAAACCTAGAGGCACTAGTAACAAATGTAATACATGAAATTGGAGTGCCAGCACATATCAAAGGCTATCAATACTTAAGAGAAGCAATAATGATGGTAGTACAGGATATTGATATAATAAATCAAATAACAAAACAGTTATACCCAGAAATATCAGAAAAGTACCATACAACCCCATCAAGAGTGGAAAGAGCAATTCGCCATGCCATAGAAGTTGCATGGGCAAGAGGCAAAAACGAAGCGGTAGAAAACATCTTCGGTTACACAATATCAGCAAGCAAAGGAAAACCAACAAACTCAGAATTTATTGCAATGATAGCTGATAAACTAAGATTAGAATTAAAAACAGCATAAAGTCAACCTATTTACATAATGTAGAAAATATGGTAAAATATAATTATTCTACTAAAATAGTAGAAAATTTATAAGCAGAGGAGTCTTCAGGTATGACAAACAAGGATTATCGGTTGGCCAGTATGAAACACACACTGCTTGCAAAGAGAAGAGCAGGACAAAAGGAAGTCATTTGGAAATTGAATGACGAACAGTTAAACTATATTTCGTCAATCGCCAAGGACATTTTTCCGTATTTGTATGAAATCAATACAAGAACCTTTTGCAGTACGGACAAAATCGCAAGCTCTCTCATCAAGGAAATTCATTTTGCGAGAAGAAATGGCAAGAAAAAGCTTTACAAAAAGCTAAAAAGAAACGAGATTAATGAACTTAAGCAGTATGGCGTGGAGTATCGTTGCTTGAAGTATAAAATTATCCTCTAAAAAAATAGGCAGCCTTAATGGCTGCTTATTTTAATATAATCTTATAATACAATTTAACTTATTAGAATCTTTTGTTTTTATTGTAATAGTATTGCAATTATTTTCTACTGTATAGTAAAATTGCAATATATCACCAAGTCTAGCTTCATTCTTATACATAATTTCAACATTTTTAAAATCTATATTATCAGGTAATATCTCATACGCAAAAACTAAATAATTAAGATTATTAACATGATGATTTGAATCAATATCTCTTTTCAAAACAGTATATTCATCTGCTAATTTGTCATTTTCAGGCTCCTTAAATTTCTCCACCATTTTAACATTAAATACATTTTTATCTACATCTTTACAGTAATTTTCTGTAAAATTTTCAGTAATTCTAAATACAGATTTTTTATTAAAATCAAATAGAATCCATTTAGATGTTGCAATAGCAACCACTTCACCAGAACTATTACAAACCTGATAATCTCTATAAAAATAAATATGAGTGTGATGTGTACACCAAGTTGAAATACTTAAAACTTCATTCCATTTAGGCCTTTGAAAAACTTCTAATTTCCAATTTAGTATAATCCAAAATAAACCAGTTTTTTTTGAATCATTTAACCCATAACCAAACTTACTCGAATGAACTGCACCAATTTCTTGAAACATTCGTAAAAAACCCTTATTTGTAAGCGAATTGTTTGTACCAACATCAGGAAGAGTAACAATAAAATCTTGTGTATAAATATCCATACTAAGCCTTCTTTCTAAAATGATATAATATCAGAAAAAACAATAAAAGTCAATATTGACAATTTACTCAAATGCGTATAAAATATACAAGAAACGAGGGAATAATATGGGCAAAATTTTAGATAAAGTAAATTTACCAGAAGATGTAAAAGAATTAAATTTAGAAGAAAAAAACAAGTTGTGCGATGAAATTCGTAAATTGATAATTGATGTAACATCAAAAAATGGAGGCCATGTAGCTTCAAATCTAGGAGTGGTGGAACTTACAGTTGCTCTCCACTCAGTTTTTAATACACCAAAAGATAAAATAGTTTGGGATGTTGGACATCAGTGTTATGTTCATAAAATACTTACAGGAAGAAAAGAACAATTTAAAAATATAAGACAGTTTGGAGGAATATCAGGTTTCCCAAAAATCTGCGAGTCAGAGTATGACAGCTTCAATACTGGACACAGCAGTACATCAATTTCCGTTGCAACAGGAATGGCAAGAGCAAGAGATATTTTGAAAGAAACTTATGAAGTAATTGCAGTAATTGGAGATGGCTCACTAACTGGTGGAATGGCCTTAGAGGCTTTAAATGATGCTGGAAGTAGTAAAACAAACATTAAAGTAATACTAAATGATAATGAAATGAGTATATCAAAAAATGTTGGCGGAATTCCTTTATATTTAAGTAAAATTAGAACAAAAACAGGATATACAAGGTCAAATAGAAAAATTAAAGAAATAACCAATAAAATTCCATTTATAGGCAAACCCTTAGTATCATTTGCTCATTATACAAAACAAGTAATTAAAAGAGCAGTAATACATAATATGTATTTTGAAGACATAGGATTTACATATTTAGGACCAGTTGATGGACACAACTTACACAAACTAGAAGATATTCTAGAAAGAAGCAAAAAAATTGAAGGACCAGTACTTATACATGTTGTAACAAAAAAAGGTAAGGGATATGACTTAGCTGAAAAAAATCCAGATAAATTTCACGGAATTTCAGCATACAATAAAGAAACAGGAGAAACAAAAAAGAAAAAAGACTATTCAAAGGTTTTTGGAGACAAGCTAGTAGAACTTGCAAAAAAAGACTCCAAAATAGTAGCGGTAACAGCAGCAATGAGAGATGGAACAGGGTTAAAAGAATTCTCTAAAGAATTTCCAGACAGATTTTTTGATGTAGGAATTGCAGAACAACACGCATTAGGCTTAATTGCAGGAATGGCAAAAGCAGGATTAAAACCAATAATGCCAATATACTCATCTTTTTTACAAAGAGGTTATGACCAAATTGTGCATGATATTGCACTATCTGGAATTCCTGTAACAGTATGTATAGACAGAGCAGGAATAGTAGGAAATGATGGAGAAACACACCAAGGAATATTCGACTTATCATTCTTATCATCAATCCCAAATATTGTCATAATGGCACCAAAAAACTTTGAAGAACTAGAAAAAATGCTAGAGTTTGGAATAAACCTAAACAAACCAGTTTTCATAAGATACCCAAGAGGGGGAGAAAATTTAAAATTTTCCAAAACAGAAAAAATAACTCTTGGAAAAGCAGAAATATTACAAACAGGAACAGACATAAGCATAATAGCAATAGGCAAAATGGTAGAAAGAGCAAAAGAGGTAGCAAATTTACTACCAGATAAAAAAATGGAAATAATAAATGCAAGATTTTTGAAACCATTAGATGAAGAGACTATTTTAAAATCAATAGAAAAAACAAAAAAAGTTATAACAATAGAAGACAATCTAAAAAATGGAGGACTTGGCACAGCTGTTATAGAATTAATTAATAGAAAATCAACAGAAAATATCAAAGTAAAAACATTTGGTTATGATGATATTTTTGTAGAACATGGTAATTCCACAGAATTAGAGGAAAAATATAACTTGAGTAAAGAAAAAATTTCCAAAAATCTCTTTACTTTTATGGAAATGTGAGATATAATATACCCGTATTTTGAAAAATGAAAGGAAGGAATAATTTATGAGCAAAAAGTATGTTTACCTTTTTAAAGAAGGAAATGCAAATATGCGTGAATTATTAGGTGGAAAAGGTGCTAACCTAGCAGAAATGACAAATTTAGGTTTACCAATACCACAAGGATTTACAGTTACAACAGAAGCATGTACAGAGTACTATAATGATGGAAAGAAAATTAATGAAGAAATTCAAGAACAAATCTTTACAGCATTAAAAACATTAGAAAAAATCCAAGGAAAGAAATTTGGAGACAATAATGATCCATTATTAGTATCAGTAAGAAGTGGTGCTAGAGCATCAATGCCTGGTATGATGGATACAATATTAAACCTAGGTTTAAATGATGTTGCAGTTGAAGGTTTTGCTGCAAAAACAGGAAACCCAAGATTCGCTTATGATTCATATAGAAGATTTATTCAAATGTATTCAGATGTTGTTATGGAAGTTCCAAAGTCATTCTTTGAAAAAATCATAGATGAAGTTAAAGTAGCAAAAGGAGTTCACTATGATACAGAATTAACAACAGATGATTTAAAAGAATTAGTAAAGAGATTCAAAGCTGTTTACAAAGAAGCAATGAAAGGTGAAGAATTCCCACAAGACCCAATCGAACAATTAATGGGAGCTGTTAAAGCAGTATTTAGAAGCTGGGACAACCCAAGAGCAATAGTTTACAGAAGAATGAATGATATACCAGGAGACTGGGGAACAGCTGTAAACGTACAAGCTATGGTTTTCGGTAACATGGGAGAAACATCTGGAACAGGTGTTGCATTTACAAGAAACCCATCAACAGGTGAAAAAGGAATTTATGGTGAATACTTAATCAATGCACAAGGTGAAGACGTTGTTGCAGGTGTTAGAACACCACAACCAATCACAAAACTTGCAGAAGATTTACCAGAATGTTATAAAGAATTCATGGAACTTGCAACAAAACTAGAAAATCACTACAAAGATATGCAAGATATGGAATTCACAATCCAAGAAGGAAAATTATATTTCTTACAAACAAGAAATGGAAAAAGAACAGCTCCAGCAGCTATCAAAATCGCTTGCGATTTAGTTGATGAAGGAATGATTGATGAAAAAGAAGCAGTTTTAAGAATTGAAGCTAAATCTTTAGACCAATTATTACACCCAACATTTGATAAAGATAGCCTAAAAGCAGGAGAAGTAATAGGAGAAGCTCTTCCAGCATCACCAGGAGCAGCTGCAGGTAAAGTAGTATTTACAGCAGAAGAAGCTAAAGAACAAGGAAAAGGTGGAAAAGGTGAAAGAGTAGTTCTAGTAAGACTAGAAACAACACCAGAAGATATTGAAGGTATGGTAGCAGCACAAGGTATCTTAACAGTTCGTGGTGGTATGACATCACACGCAGCCGTTGTTGCACGTGGTATGGGAACATGCTGTGTATCAGGTTGTGGAGAAATTAAAATTAATGAAGAAGCTAAGGAATTTGAACTTGGCGGATATACATTCCATGAAGGAGATTACATTTCACTAGATGGAACAACAGGAAAAATCTACAAAGGAGATATTAAAACTGTTGAAGCATCAGTTAGTGGAAACTTTGGAAGAATAATGGGATGGGCAGATAAATATAGACAACTTGGAGTTAGAACAAACGCAGATAACCCAAGAGATACAAAAAATGCTGTTCGTTTAGGAGCAGAAGGTATAGGACTTTGCCGTACAGAGCATATGTTCTTCGATGAAGAAAGAATACCAAAAATAAGAAAAATGATTCTTTCAGAAACAGTAGAAGCTCGTGAAGCAGCACTTAATGAATTAATACCATTCCAAAAAGGTGACTTCAAAGCAATGTACAAAGAATTAAAAGGCCTACCAATGACAGTACGTTACTTAGATCCACCTCTACATGAATTCTTACCTACAGAGGAAGAAGATATAATAGCATTAGCTAAAGACATGGGAGTTACAGTAGAACATTTAAAAGCTAAATGTTCAGAATTACACGAATTCAACCCAATGATGGGACACAGAGGATGCCGTTTAGCTGTAACATATCCAGAAATAGCTAAAATGCAAACAAGAGCATTAATGGAAGCTGCTATAGAAGTTAAAGCAGAAGACGGATACGATATCGTTCCAGAAATAATGATTCCATTAGTTGGAGAAAAGAAAGAATTAAAATTTGTTAAAGATGTTGTTGTAGAAACAGCAGAACAAGTTAAAAAAGAAAAAGGATCAGACATTGAATACCACATTGGTACAATGATTGAAATTCCAAGAGCTGCATTATTAGCAGATGAAATCGCAGAAGAAGCTGAATTCTTCTCATTTGGTACAAACGACTTAACTCAAATGACATTTGGATTTAGCCGTGATGATGCTGGTAAATTCTTAGATTCTTACTACAAAGCAAAAATCTATGAACAAGACCCATTTGCAAAACTAGACCAAAAAGGTGTAGGACAACTTGTAAAAATGGCTGTTGAAAAAGGAAAAGCTACAAGACCAAATATTAAACTTGGTATTTGTGGAGAACACGGTGGAGAACCATCAAGCGTAGAATTCTGCCATAACACAGGATTAACTTATGTATCATGTTCACCATTCAGAGTTCCAATCGCAAGATTAGCAGCAGCACAAGCAGCAATTAAAAATCCAAGAAAATAGAAAACAACTTAAAATTTCAAAGAAATGTTCGAAACGGCTAAAACGCCGTTTCGAAAAGAATAAAAAAATTAAAAAAATTCAAAAAAAGTATTGACATTTACAAAAAAATAGTTTATAATATCAAACTGTGAGCGGGAAATGCAGGTGTAGTTCAATGGTAGAACCCCAGCCTTCCAAGCTGGATACGTGGGTTCGATTCCCACTACCTGCTCCAAAAAATTCTTAAAACATTCGTTTTAAGAATTTTTTTTTATTAAACTATTGACAAAATACGCTAAAACCATTAAAATGGTATTAAAAATAGAAAAATAAACAAAATTTACATAAAAAAGTTGCAAGAAATGTAAAAAAATGCTATAATAGAGGTGTAGAGCGATTGGAGGTGCTAGGATATGAGAAAAGTTAATAAAAAAATAATTGCTTCAATAGCACTATTTTGTTTAACAATTTTTAGCTTAGCAAACACTTCAATGGCGGTTAATCCAAGGGATCCTAAGTGGAATCCGAATCCATCGGTTTTACAAGGCGGTACATTTATAAGTAGAGCAGGAATAGTTTTAGGATGGATAAAGTATATTGGAATAATAGTTTCAGTAGTAGCACTTGCAGTAATTGGTCTTAAATATATGCTAAGCAGTGTAGAAGGAAAGGCTGAATATAAAAAGACCATGGGACCATATATAGTTGGTTGTTTTATGTTAGCCGGAGTATCAATTGTAATTGCAATAATTGAGGAAATTGCTAAATAAGGTGGATATATATAAAGAGAGGTGATAAAATGAAACATATTATAGCAAAAAAAGTTATAGTTTTTTTAGTAATGCTAGTATTATGTACATATTTATCAAGCACTAATGTATATGCCACAGGACTGGACAAAGTTATATCTGATGGAGATAAATTTTTAACACAAAGAGATAAAAACAGTGTTATAGATGAACAGGCTTTATCTAATACATCAAATACAGTTTATAATATATTATTTACAATAGCAGTGGTATTAGCATTTGGAGTAGGAATGATAATTGGAATACAATTTATTGTTGCAAGTGTAGATGAAAAGGCAAAAATAAAGGAAACTTTGGTTCCATACATTGTGGGTGTATTCATAATATTCTCAGCATTCACAGTTTGGAAAATAGCAATTGAAATTGGAAATAAAGTTTCACCAACACCAGAAGCAACAGGAACGACGACGACAACAACAACAGCTCATTCAACAACATATGTAGATTCATTAGGACAAATGCACTGTAAAACATGTGATAAGGTTTTAACAGAGACAGAAAAAAGAGATCAAAGATGCAGTTGTGGAACATCCTTATTCAATTAAAATAATAAAGTTTTTAACATTTTCTTAAAATAATTTAAGAAAGGTCAAAATATAATATATTTAAGAAAGGGGAAAAAATATGAAAAAATCTATGAAGATTATTTCAATACTAATGATGGCAATAATGATGATAATGGTAGCAACACCAGTATTTGCAGATGTTGATCCAGGTAAAGCAATTGATGATGTAAAAAGTAAAGTAGGTTATGGTGGAAATACAGATTTTACTGCTAAAGTTGGTAAAATTATAGGATTTTTACAATGGGCAGGAGCAATTGCAGGTGTTCTTATCATAACAATATTTGGTATTAAATATATGATGGGAAGCTTAGAAGAAAAAGCTGAATACAAGAAAACAATGATACCATTTATAGTAGGTGCAATTGTTTTAATTGCAGCACCACAAATTGCAAAATTAATATTTAGTATATTTGCTTAAAAAATAAAAAAATTGGTCTACGGACCAGTTTTTTTTATTGCAAAAATATTACAAAAATATTACAGAAATGTTACAAAAATATTAAGTTTTTGTAACATTTCTGCTTTTTATTCCAAAAATAGACTTTATTTGGTATAATAAAACTAACTATAAATGGGACAAAGGGGGAATTAATGTGGCAACACATAATATACCAAGAAATGTAAAAGGTGAGCGGTAGATTTTTAATGATTTTCACAACTAAATCACTTATTTATACTTGTGCATCTGGCTTTTTCGGACTTATATTTTATTTTATATTTGGAAAATTGTTGGGACTTACCTGGTTAGGAATAGGTTTTGTTATTTTATTTGCTGCATTAGGATTTGTAATAGGAACTTTTAAAATACCAGATACAAATGCGTTAGATATTACAAGAAAAGCTGGAGGAGAATATATTGATAAAGCATTTTTAAAATGGTGGAAGTTTAAAAAAAGAGGAAATTTGATATATACATATGTAGATGCAAAGGAGGAAAATAAATAATGGAAGGTTTAATGGGCGGATTAACAGTTGTATTAGTTTTTTTGATATTTATGATAGTTGTGTTAGCTTTCATATACTGGAATATGAACCGAAAGGCAAAAAAAGAGGAAGAAGAGGAAGAAGCTAGAACAAACCCAGTTGGAAATTCTACAAAAGTTGCGAAAGAATATACAAAAAAGTCAATTTTTAATTTTTTACAATTCGATAAAATTGAAGATAATATGATAGTTCAGGACAATGGTCAAAAATATTTAATGGTAATTGAATGTGAAGGTGTAAACTATGACTTGATGTCTAAAGTGGAAAAAACAGCTGTTGAAGCAGGATTCGTTCAATTTTTAAACACATTAAGATATCCAATACAACTATATGTTCAAACAAGAGCGGTAAATATAGGAGAAAGCATACAAAACTATAGATCAAAACTTGCTATCACGAAAAAAGAACTAGATAACAAACAAATGGAATATAATAGAATACTAAAATCTGAAGATTATAATGAAAAAGAGGCTGAAATTGTTAGAAGAGAGCTTATAAGAATAAAAAACTTATATGAATATGGACAAGATGTAGTTAATGACATACAAAAAACTAGTTCAAACAAGAATGTTCTAAGAAAACACTATTATATAGTTGTTCCATATTATACAGCAGAAATTGGAACAGACCTATTAGCAGAAGAAGAAAAAAGAAATATGATTTTTTCAGAACTATATACAAGATGCCAAAGTTTAATTCGTGCATTATTCTCTTGTGAAATGAAATGTAGAATCTTAAATTCTACAGAATTAGTTGAATTACTTTACATTGCATATAATAGAGATGATGCTGAAACCTATTCAGTAGAAAAAGCACTTCAAGCAGGATATAATGAATTATATTCAACAGCACCAGATGTTCTGGATAAGAGAATGAAAGCAATAGATGAGAGCATAGAAAATAATGCAGTAAAACTTGCAAAAGAAGCAATAGATGAAGTTCGATTAGAAAAAGAAAGAAAAATAAAGAAGAAAGAAGAAAATTTCGAAGAATTAGTAAGAAAAATGGCAGAAAGTTTGCTTAACGAAAACAAAAAATATGTTGGAAAAGAAGTTACTGAAAAAGCAATAGAAAAAATCAAGAAAACTGAAGAGGGAGGAATTAAAAATGAGCAAGAAACCAAGAAGAGCGCAAGAAGAATATCAAAACCAGAATAGTTTTCAAAACAATCAAATGGATTATGAAATATTAAGAAAGAAGACTGTAAAGGAATTAATAGCACCATCTGGAATAGATGCTTCTGATATTGATCATTTAGAAATAATCTCAAATACTACAAGATATGCAAGAAGCTTTTTTGTATCAAGCTTGCCTCGTATGTGTACCTTCCCAGAATTGTTTAGAGACATGTATTTATTTGGTGATATAAATACATCTGTATATATTAACCCAATACCAGAAGCTCGTTCACAAAATGAATTAAACAGGGTAATAAACCAATTGGAAACAGAAAGAATTGTTGCAGCAGATAGAGGTAATATCAACCGTGAAAGTATATTGGCACAAAAAAGATTAGAAGCAGAGTCATTAAGAGATGAAATCGCAGGGGGATTTAACAAATTATTTGAAGCATCAGTAGTTGCAACACTTTTTGCCTATAATTTACAAACATTAGAGGCACATTCTAAGTTATTAGCAACAGAACTTTCTAAAACATTAGTAGGAATAAAATCTGCATGGGCAATGCAAGATGAGGCATTTCAATCTAATGTACCACTAATGAAAAATCAAATCGATAAAAAACATACATTTGATCGTAATTCAATGGCAACAGTATTCCCATTTACAACATCAGAAGTTGGTCATTTAACTGGAATACCACTTGGAATGAATAAGCAAACTGGAGTGCCAGTTTTGTTTGATAATTTCCACCCAAGTTTAGCAAATTACAACATGGTAGTTTTTGCAAAATCTGGTGCTGGTAAATCAGTAACAATGAAAACATTAATATCTCGTTCAGCAGTTTTGATGGGAATTGAAAGTTTAGCTTTAGATGCAGAGGGTGAATACAAAATTGTGGCAGAGAGCTTAGGAGGAATTAATGTAGTACTTAGCCCAACATCTGAAACAATAATTAATTTATTTGATATTGAAGAAGAAAAAATTAAAGATGAAATAACAGGAAGAGAAAGAACAGTATTAAATGTTGAAAATAAAATCGAAGATGTGACTCAAGCGCTAATTACGATGGCAAGAGGAAGCACAAGAAGCGAAGAAGTAAATGAGCTTACAAAACAAATAATAGCAGAAGCAGTAGCAGAAGAGTATGCAAGATGTGGAATTACTGCTGATCCTAATAGTTTATATGTCAACGAATCAGATTATGGAAATATTAGACTAAGTGGAACTGGAAGAGAGAAGAAACTAATGCCAACAATAGGTTCTTGGTATAAAACGCTTTTGAAAAAAGCTGAAGAAAACACAGATGAAAACTATACATTCCATTATAGTTATTTAAAAAAGGTTATGAAACAATATGTAAG
Source organism: uncultured Clostridium sp. (assembly GCA_900554635.1). Taxonomy (GTDB): domain Bacteria; phylum Bacillota; class Clostridia; order TANB77; family CAG-508; genus UMGS1781. The sequence continues at coordinate 11,126 of USHY01000019.1, forward strand.
AGAATTAAATGGACAGATGGCATATTTTGATGGACAATCAACATTTGACTTATTAGAAGGTGTGCCATTTATAAACTTAGATATTTCTCAACTAGAAGAAAGGTTTGCAAGACCACTTGCACAACAGATATTACTATCATGGATATGGGAAAAATTTGTAAAGAAAAATAGTGAAGATAGAAATAAAGCAACTAAGAAAAGAGTTCTAGTTGATGAGGCATGGATGTTATTACCATTTCCAGAAGCTGTAGATTTCTTAAATAAAATGGCAAGACGTGCCAGAAAAAGAAATGTATCACTTGCAATAGTTTCACAAAGATTCCAAGATTTCTATGAAAAACCAGAAGCACAAGCAGTACTAACATCATCAGACACAAAACTATTCTTGGCACAAGATAAATCAGAAATAGAATACCTAAAGGAAGTATTTAAGCTAAGTGAAGGAGAAGCAAACTTCCTAATCACATGTTCAATAGGTGAAGGGCTATTCAAAGTAGGACCAGATACAGCAATACTACAAATAACTCCAACAAGAAAAGAATTTGAATTTATGGAAACAAATTTAAACAAATTAGCAGAAAGAAATTGATAAAAACAGTAAAAATGACAGAAATTTACATAAAAAACTTTAAAACTAAAGAAGAATATGGTATAATAAAATAGAATGTAAACCTTTATAGAGAGGGGAAAACTTTAAAATGAATGTTTTTAAAAATGCGGTAATAAAAAAGATATTAATAATTTTAATGGTAGTAATTTTGATAAATAGTTTTATTATGCCAAACTATGTATGGGCAAAAGAAGGACCAGGGGAAACCTTAGTTAATGCTTTAAGCTATTTAGTTGCTTGGGCTGGTGATACTGGAATAAAAGTTATGCAAAAACTTATGATGGGAACAGATGATATTGAAGAACTTAATACAACCACAAATAAAAATGAATATGCAATCAAGTATTCCCCTGGATTAATATTTTCTAATTCAGTACCTGCATTGGATATAAATTTTATTTCAGCAAGTGAAAATGATAACGACTCTGTATCAAGACTAACATTGGATGTAGAAAACAAAGATGACTACGTAAATTTAATTAAGAAAGCAAATCTTACAGAAAGTGATTTTTCAGTTGTATGGCAGACAGACACTGAGAGCCAGTTTGAGATTACGAATTTGGATGTACTTCAAGACAATGGAATATCTGTTGCATGGGTATCTCAAACAGGAAATACACTTGGAAAGATTACATATCTTATGACTACTACAAGTGATGCATATAAATGGACTTTAAATAATTATGGAAACTGGGGAAGGATGAAAGATGTCAGTGTTATACTGACTAATAAGCCTGGATTGGCAGTGAATCGGGTCTCATTTAGAATGTGCCTACATATATTTTCATAATGGTAACTTATATGTACTTGAACAAACTAGAACCGCAAGCAGTACAACTCCTACAATTTTGAAAATGTGTACAAAAGCAACTTTACAATCAAAGCTTGCAGGAACATCAAATGCAGAAGTGATTGAATTGGAGTCAACAGCATATAAACTTCAGCCATATATTGCAACTTGGTATAATGCACTAAGAACAATAGCCTTAATTGGTTTATTATCAGTTTTATTGTATTTAGGAATAAGAATGATTCTAAGCAGCGCATCTGCTCAGGACAAAGCAAAATACAAAAATATGATGAAAGATTGGATTGTTGCAATCTGCATTATATTTGTATTACACTACATAATGGCATTTATGTTACAAATGTCTAGTTCGCTAACAGAAATAATTAAGGGAAATGTTATTAAAATAACAGATTCAACAAATAAAGCAGATGAATTAATGAGTACTGTTAGAACAAATTTAGGCGATTATAAAAATAGTTCTGGACCACAGACTTTTGGATATGCAGTAATGTATATGACCCTTGTAATTTTAACTGGTATGTTTACGATACAATACTTAAAAAGGGTTGTTTATATGGCGTTTCTTACAATGATTGCACCATTGATTGCACTAACATATCCATTGGATAAAGTAAAAGATGGAAAGGCACAAGCATTTAATTATTGGGTTAGAGAATATATTTTCAACTGCTTAATACAGCCAATTCATTTACTGTTATATACAATTTTCATAGTTAATGCAATGGATTTTGCAAAAGTAAATGTTTTGTATGCAATTGTTGCTTTAGCATTTATGGTCCCAGCAGAAAAAATTATAAAGGAAATGTTTGGACTAAAATCAAGTTCTCCTTCTAGCACTTTGGGTGCAGCAGCTGGCGGTGCATTTATGATGAGTATGCTAAACAAGATTAAAAATAAACCATCAAAAGATGATGAGGCTGGTGGAGGCAAGGCACCAAGTGGAGTAAGAACAGCTTCTCGAGGACCTATAGATTCTAGTAATCCAGGGAATAATCCTCGAGACAATAACTCTCCAGACAACAATAACCCAGATAACAATAATCCAGACAACAATCCACCAAAGAATAATCCACCAAAGAATAACCCTCCTAGAAATCAAAACAACAACAATTCAAAACAAGGTGATTATAATATATTAAGAGGTGTGGGAGAAATAACAGGAGTTAATAGACTGCTTTCAGCACCAGGAACAACACTTAGAGGTGCTGCAAAGAAAGGCGCAAAGGTAACTGCCGGATTAGCGCTAGGCGGACTAGCAGGAACTACAATGCTTGCAAATGAAATTGCAGATGGACATTTATTTGAAGATCCAGGAGGAGCTTTAAGCAAAGCTGGTGGTGCAGCAGTAGCTGGATATGCTGGAGGTAACGCTTTAGTTGGTAATGCAGCTGGAACAATTGAGAAAAATGTAGACAAATTTAGAAAAGGTGCTAATCGGAGTTGAAGCATATAATAATCAGGCATTTGATAAACAATTCTTCAATTCAGATAACTACAAAATTATTGCACAAGATCCAACTATTCAACAAGAATGGGGCAGAAGAAACATTAAAGAGGTGGCTCAAACATTTTTGGATAATGGAATTTCAGACCAAAGTGTTATTAGAAGTGCAATGCAAAATGGTGTAAATGGAGATGAATATAAGTCAATTTCTTCAATAGGAGTAACAGATGTTAAACATTACAGAAAGGTTAGAGATAAAAATAGACATAAAGGATTAAGTGCTTCACAAATTGCAGCTCGTATGCAAATTGCAAAGAATTTACCAGATAGACTGTTTAATGATGAATCTGGATTCATTAGATATGCAAAACGATTTGGAATTGATGATGAAAACGATGCAAGAAGATTATTTAGAGAAATTGATGACTTTACATAAACAAAATAGGCAGATTCTATATCTGCCTATTAATATAGGCGAGGTGAAAAATGAATAATATAATGAATAATGACCCAGAGTTAGACAGAGATTTTAGAGAAGAAAAATCTAAATTTGAAAAAAAGATGAAGAAAAAGTTTAACCCAGTACGAAAAGTAGTTATGAATGCAATAAAATCCGTTGTAGTTCCAATGGCTATTTTAATAGCGAAAGTCTTGGCCGTTGTTATTCTAGTCAGTATATTATTATCTGCCTTTGTTACTCTTTTAGAAGGAAACAAAGAGTCTGGAGATTCAATATCAAACCTAGAGGACTATAATTCATCAGTCTCTGGTGAATCAGGAGGAACCGATGTTACAACTCCCGAATGGATTTTTAGTAAAAGTGAGATAGAGGATTTTATTAATGGTTATGATTCATCAAATACTGAACTTAAAAATAAAATGAAAAATTACATAGATGAAATTTACAAATGGCAGGCAGATTATGGTTATAGTTCAGCACTTTTAGTTACTATTGCATTTGAGGAAAATAGAAATGATTTTGAAGCCTTTTTAGATGAGATAAAACAAAAGGCAGGAAATTGGAAGAATAATGGATATACAACTACTAAAGAAATTGCTAAAGATTATGTTGGGGATGATACCTCAGATGAATGGGCAAATAATATTGAAAATAAAATGCAGAAGACTGCATTGGATTCTGGAATTATAGAATATGGGGAAACAAGCCTTTCAGGTGATGGATATCCTAATTCATATGTAAGTAAAGCAGGAAGAACATATAGAAACTATAAACAGAACATTGGTTCATATTCACTAAGCCAATGGTGTGGAACATCAATTGTAAAGAAGGATGGATGTTCTCTAATAGCAGTAACTATTATTGTAAGCGGATATAGAAATAGTGAAGTAAACCCATTGGAATTAGCTCAAAAATATGCAGTAAAAGGTGCAGGAATGAGTATTCCAGGAGCTTTATTAGGAGAAGGAATTTCATTTACAGAACCACTCGGAGCAGATATAACCTTTTCAGAACAGCAAAAGGAAACTATTAAAAACCATGTAAAAGGTTCAGGTCCAGCTATTATAAAAGTAGTGCCACCTAGCCAATTTACTAATAGTACACACTTTATGGCATTATTAGATTACAATGCTTCAACAAATGAGTTTTATCTATCTAATCCATATACAGGAAATAATTCATATGGCGTAAGTGGCTGGATTGATGCTGACAGAGTTTTAATTGGATGTACAAGATTTTATGCCATTAAATAAGGAATGATGTTTATGAAAAATATTAAATTACTTATAATAATATTATCAATATTAGTTATTGGTTTAATTATTACACTAGCAATATTGAGAATGGAAAGCAAAAACACAAAAAGAAATGTGATTAGTAACAATATCACTCCAAGCATAGAAAACAATATAAATAACGATATAATTTCTCCTGAAACAACAGTGTTGACATTTAATACAAGTATCGAAAAGGAAACTTCAAATTCAGTTTTATATAGTTTAAACAAGAATATTAACAAATACTTTAACTATATCAAAGAAAACAACGAAACAGCAATAAACGAACTAGGAGGAAACGAAAGCTATTTAATACAAAATGATGTAAGATATGTAGTAAAAGAAGCATATGTAACCAAGAATGAACACATGAGCAAATATTTTATCCAGGGAACATTGTCAATAGCAAATGGCAACAATTCATCAACAACTAAAGAAGAATATTTAGTGTTATACCTAACCTCTGAAAACAAAGGCTATATGATTCAAAAAAGTTCACAAGAGGAATTTATAAATAGAAAACCACTAGAACAAAACAGCAAGGTTGAAATATATGAAAGAACATATAACGAATTTGAATATGAATACATAGATAATGCAAAACAAATGGATATTTACTTAGAAGACTATTCATTTAGAATTTTTTATGATACTGAAAAAGCATACAATCTATTGAACTCTGAATATAGAAACAAGAGGTTTAACGAGCCAAGCAAATTTATCCAGTTTTTGAATGAAAAAAAACAACAACTAAAAAACATTAGAATTGTTCAATACAACATTGAGGAAACATCTGGCAAAAAAGTATATAAAGGTACAGATGAGTATGGAAATTATTATGAAATTATAGAAAATTCATACATGAACTATGAAATAATTTTGGATAACTATACTATGCTAGACTACTCAAATGAAAGCGATGAAAACAAAATAAAACTAAGTGCTGAAAAGTTTATTTTAATGCTAAACTCAGCAGACTACACAAATGCTTATAACTTACTCGAAACAAATTTTAAAGAAACAAATTTCCCAACAGAACAGAGTTTTATTAATTATGTAAAAAATAATTTTTACGCACGAAATATAGTTGCTTCAAAAGAGCTAAATGAAGACAATATTTGCACCGTTACAATAAAAGACAGTATTAGCACTAAAGCAAATAAAATGCAAAAGCAATTTAAAATAACATTAGGAGAAAGGATGGATTTATCAATCCAATTTGATGTATAATATTAAATAGAGAGGTGTTTAAAATGGAAAAGGATTTAGCTCAAGAATTAAAAAAAGATAAGTATTATGAAGATGTAGTTTTACCAAGAAAAACTAAAGAAAAGAATGATAGCATTTTAAGCAATACTTTAATCGAAGAAAAAAAATATGAGGATGAAAATGGGAAAACTAATGTAGAATATGGAGTTTATATTAAATTTAATGGTGAAGATGTTCTAATTGCTAATATAAATGAAAAAGGTAAATTAGAGCCAAATATGGAGCTTTTAAATGATGATAAGTACTCTGATGAAGATAAAAAGAAGTTAGGAGATATGCTAAATCTATTAGGACTTGAAAAAGACAATGTGGATATAGAAAAATTACAAGAACAACTAAAAGAAATTGAACCAAAAACTAAAGAAGAGATAGAACAGGAAAGGGAAATGCAGAAAGAAAAAGATAGCATAAAAGATGAAGAACAAGAACAAACAGATGAAGAAAAAGAAGATGATGAAAAGGAGCTAGGGAATGCAGAACAAGAAAAGGAACAAGAAGTATTAGCAAAGAAAAAAGGAATAAAAGTAAATAACATATGCAAAATAAGAAGAGATAGCCAATTTTATAAGAATTATCCCAACATTCCCAAAACAGCTTATTTCTATTTAGATTCAAAAGATAGAATTCATGCAGAATATTTAGATAAAGATGGCCAAGCTCAAGAATTACCAGGTTTTGAAGAAATAAAAGATAGAACAGAAGTTACAAGACTTGGGAATGATGGCCAAAATGTAAGAGATGAAGTACCATATAGGGTTATGACAGCAAAAGGCTTAGAAGACAAAAATCACAACACTCAAGACATAAGAATAGCAATGTATAAGGATCAATATGGATACTTAAAAATAGAAACAATACACCAAGGAAGAAATGGAGAATGGGAAGGAAAAAATATAGATATTCATGGAACTGATAGAAATACAGAGAGAATGAATAACTTAATAGATGAAAAGAATAAAACACCTCAAACAGGAGTGCTTGCAAAAAGGCAAGAAGAACTAAAAACAAGTGGATATAGCCAGGATGGATTATCACTAGATGAATTTAGCAAACAAAGAAAAATAAATGAATATATGGAAGATGGATATACTTTTGAAGAATCAAATAAAATTTATGGCTACGTTGTTGGTGAACTACAACTAACAGAGGAAGATGCAAAACTAAAATTAAAAGAAGAAAGTGAACAAACAAAACAAGAAGAATCAAAAGGCAGAGATATGGGAGAAGAAGCTTATGATAGATTAATAAATAGAGGACACTAAAAATTGCTTTAAGTTGTGCCATATGGTATAATAAAGGTAATAAACACCCAATAAGGGTGTGATAAAGGAGAGAAAATCATGCTAATGTTTTTGCTTAAGGTTCTCTTAGGTTGGCTTGACTTTTGCCTTTGGATTGCTGTTATCACCTATATCATTGACGTGATTAGAAACCGGAATAATGGCTCTCGGATAGGCAATTGGATTGGTTGGCTAGTTATGCTAGGAGTGGCAATTGCCATACTTATCTACTTTGCCAATTAAGAGACAAAATCTCCAAACCAACTCGAATGAAAATTTCGAGTTGGTTTTCTTTTAATTTAAAAAAAATCGTATAAAAAAATAAAAACTTTCAATAATATATATTGGGAGATGATTTATTTTGAAAATTAGAAAAATTGTAATTTGTTTAGTACTATTTATTATGATAATTTTAGTACACAATAGTTCACAAGCAATGTCTCATTACCAAATAGTTGGAACATCAACAGGGTTGGTTACAGCTTCAGCTTTAAATGTTAGAGAGGGACCAGGTACAAAATATAAAGTAGTAACAATGATTTATAAGAATCAGTATATTAGAATTTTTGCAAAAATAGGAGATTGGTATGTAATACAAACAGAAGGTGATTTTATTGGCATGGCAAATTCTAAGTATGTAAAACTAATATATCCAACAAAATCAACTAATAATACAAACGGGCAGAACAATAGCAGTACTGTTAAAAGTGAGGAACTTACAAAAGATGAAGAAGAGACCTTTAATCTAGTAAATAAGGAAAGAACTGCACAGGGACTTACTGCATTGAAAATTGATAGTGAACTGCAAAATGTTGCAAGGGTTAAAGCACAAGACCTAGTGGAAAATAATTACTTTTCACACACTTCACCAACATATGGCTCTCCATTTGATATGATGAAAAGCTTTGGTATAACTTACAAATATGCGGGAGAAAACATAGCAGGTAATTCAAGCAACAGTGCAGCAGTAAAAGCTTGGATGAATTCTGAAGGGCATAGAGCAAACATTCTAAACAGTAATTATAATTATACAGGACTTGCAGTTGTAAGTAGTCCAAAATATGGAAAAGTTTATGTTCAAATGTTTATAGGAAAATAAGAAAATCTAAAAAAATATCCACAATATACACAGTGTGTTGTGGATATTTTTTATTTATGATATACTAAATTAAAATTAAGGAGTAAATTTGAGAAATGAACAAAGAAAATGTAGTAGAAATAATCAAAATACTAAAGAAAAGTTATCCAGATGCCTGTTGCAGCCTAAACTTTGATACTCCATTCCAAATGGTTGTAGCAGTAATGCTATCTGCACAGTGTACAGATGAGAGAGTAAATAAAGTTACTCCTCGGTCTATTTGAAAAATATGGAACTTGTGAAGCTATAAATAACATGGAACTTTCGAAGTTGGAAAAAATAATTTATCCATGTGGATTTTACAAAAATAAGGCTAAAAACATTAAAGCAATGGCAAAACAAATTATAGAAAAGTATAATGGAGAGGTTCCTAAAACTATGGAGGAATTACTAAAATTGCCTGGAGTAGGAAGAAAAAGTGCAAATGTAATAATGTTAGAAGCTTTCAATAATCCACAGGGAATAGCCATAGATACACATGCAAAAAGGATTGCAAGTAGAATTGGATTATCCAAAGAAAAAGAACCAGAAAAAATCGAACAAGATATTTTAAAACTTATTCCAAAAGAATACTATAAAGATGTAAATCATTTACTGGTATGGCATGGAAGACAGACATGTGATTCAAGAAAACCAAAGTGCAAAGATTGCCCAGTTAGAAAATATTGTATTTTTGGTAAAAACCAAAAATGATTTTAGTAACAAAAAATAAATAAACATCATAGTATATTTTCAGGTGAGGTAATTAATGAAATTAGCAGTTTGTTTAGCAGGTGGCCGGGGTAAAAGGGGCTGCACATATTGGTGTGTTAAAAGCTATGGAAGAGGAAAATATAAAATATGATTACATTTCAGGCGCATCATCAGGTAGCATAGTTGCAGCTCTAGCAGCTATGGGGTATAGTGCAGATGAAATTTATAAATTATTTAAAAAACAGTGTAGAAAAATAAATGGTGTAGAATTAAAAAATGTTTTAAAATTAATATGGGGACTTATAGTCTATAATCAAATCATAATTGAAGGTTTAAATAGTGGCGAAAAGATTGAGAAAATTGTAAATGAAGCGGGAGAACAAAAGGGCATATATAATATTAGTCAAATAAAATCAAATCTATTAATACCTAGTGTGGACCTAAATGATGGTGGACTATATATGTTTTCTTCAATGCTACAAAGAGGGGCATATTCAGATGAAATAAAATATATAAATGATATAAGTATTGGAAAAGCCGTTAGAGCAAGTTGCAGTTATCCAGGTGTTTTTTCACCTTGCAAATTTGAGGATAAAGAATTAATAGATGGAGGAATTCGAGAAAACTTACCATGGAAAGAAACAAAGAGAAATGGAGCGGATATAGTTTTCTGTGTTAAATTTGAAAATGAGAAAAAAGAAAAGTGTAGGAAAAATATAATAGATAATATTTCAAAATCAATAGATATATTGTGCCATGAATTATCAAACTATGAAATAGAGGGAATAGACTATTTGCTTACATTAAAAACAAAAAACATATCTCTACTTGACTACTCAAAAATCGATGAATTGTATGAGTTAGGCTATGTTCAGGCGAAGAAATATTTAAAAGATAAAAAACGGCACACTTTTTTGAAAAATTTTTCAAAAAAGTGTTGACAGAAGTCAAAAAAAGTAGTATTATATTTAAGTACCAAGCAGAACACATGAAGATTTAGTTATATG
>USHY01000020.1 GCA_900554635.1 uncultured Clostridium sp.
AGGTTCTAAATAATTCTTTTAATTTTGAATTTGCTTTATCAATTAAGCCTATCATTATATGCTCAACAGATACATATTCATCTTGCATTTTCTCGGCTGTATTTTGTGCATCTGTTAATGCTTCATCAGTGTCCCTTGATATATATACTTGGTCCATCTGTCTTGCATTTGAGTGCATACTTGGTTTATTATCAATTTCTCGTTTAATTGCATTTTCAAATTCATCACTTACATTCATTTTCTTTAGTAATTCTTTAATTAAGCTATTTTCTCCTACAAGTAACGCATATAGTAAATGTTCTTGATCTATTTGGCTGTTTTCATGCTCTATTGCTAGGTTTTGAGCCTTTTGAATTGCTTCTATTGATTTTTGAGTAAATTTTTGAATATCCATATACATTCCTCCTACTTCAAAAATATTAGCAGTCTACTAATGAGACTGCTAATATTGTATAACTTTTTTTATCTTTTGTCAATAGTTTTTCTAAAAAATACGAACAAATTTTTAACAACATTAAAGAGCGGTGTAGTATTTACACCGCTCTTTGGATTTCAAGGTTTTGAAGCTAACTTCGATATAAGATTGTTGTATGTTTCGATCAAGTTTTCAATGTCCTCTTTGCATTTTTTGAGTCTTTTGGATTTGTGTTTCAATGTTCCTTTTTCTCTGAAAGAAGAGCAATTTTTTAACTTGCCCTGTAAAACATCCAGCTGTATCTCTACGGAGTTCCGCATACTAGACAGCTTTTCATACACAGGAGACAGTTCCTTTTCAGTATATTGAACATTTCTCTCCTGTACATAACTTAAAAGTTTCGAAAGTTTTTCAACATCTTCTTCGAGTTTGAGCTTATTCCTTTTGTCCATGTCTGTTCCTCCATTTTTACTATAAAATAAAGTTGCTAAGGATTAACATAATTATTTTACCATATATATTCAAAAATTTCAACCTAATATGCTTTATTTTATAGTATTTCCTTTATCTTTCCGCTTCTATAAGCATCTAACAACATTTTTAAACTATCAATATCTTTTTGTATGCTTTTACCAATATCTGTATCTGCAACTCTTTTCCTTTCTGTTGCTTTTGCATTTACCATTACATCATATTTAATATCTTGCTCATCTCTAATTGCCTTCATTTTCGAATCAAAAGGTTCATTCGCTGCTAAAATAAGTCCATATGAATTGTATGTTAGTGTATATCCTGCTCTTCCTGTTTCCTTTCTGTAACTTTTTGCAAATCCTCCATCTATTACTAATAGTTTTCCATTTGCTTTTATTGGGCTTTCTCCATCTTTTTCTTTTACAGGAATATGTCCATTGATTATATGCGATTTTTTAATATCTAATCCAAATTCATAAAATATCTTATCACAAGTTTCTTCATTCTGAACTAGGGTATAATATGGGTTTTTAGGTTCTTTTCGCACTTCCTTATTTTCATCTGTATTGTCTAATAAATATCTTTCAAATGTTGCAGCCTTTGATTTTCCAAACAGTGGAGATTCTGCGCCACACCATAAATACCACATCATATCAAGCGCATTTTTATCTTTTTTATATTTATCTTTTTCAATATATGCTTTGTTTACTAAACTTTCTATGTAATCTAAATAACTTTTGCCTGAAAGAGTATTGCCATATATTTCGATTTTTGAAAAATCACCATTTTGTTCCATTGGAATACATCCATGGAATAATAAATTTGAATTAAAACATTTGTACAAACTTCCTTTTGCATATAGAAAATTAATATGTCTTTGTAAGCTTTCGCTGTTCTTAAAAGATTCTTTTAGCCTGTGAATTATTTCTCTTTCTTCTTCTGTTAGTTTGTATGGATCTTTTGGGTCTATTGTTGGAAAGTTTTTATCATTAAGTACATAGTCTATTCCATCAATATTTACTGTGCCTTTTTTATAGTTGATTTTTTCTAATAATAATCTGTCTTGCATTTTGTATTCTGGGTGTCTTTTTATGTATTCGCCTTCAATTTTAAACTGAATGATAGTAATTGCTTTATGTATTTTAGATACTGTACTTTCATCTCTTTTTAAATATCTTTTATAATCAAACACTTTTGGTTTAAATGTTAGGCAAGGATCATCTTTGTATGTTTCTATTGCAAATGTGGCTAGAGGTCTTATATTAATTCCATAGCCATCTTCTAGTGTATCTGTATTGTCGTATCTACTGCAAATTCTTACAACATTTGCTATACATGCTTCATTACCACATGCTGCTCCCATCCATAAAACATCATGATTTCCCCATTCAATATCAATACTGTGAAAGTTCATTAAGGTATTAAGAACTTTTTTGGCTTCTGAACCTCTATCAAAAATATCACCAACAACATGAAGATGGTCAATCGCCATTCTCTTAATTAAATCTGATATTGCAACAATAAATTCATCTGCTCTTCCTAATTCTATGATTGAATTAATAATTTGCTTATAGTATTGTTCTTTATCAGGTCCTGCTGCTTGTAGGTGAAGTAATTCATCTATAATATAATCAAATCCCTTAGGCATTGCTTTTCTAACTTTAGATCTTGTATATTTTGAGCTTACTTCTACAGCAACTTCTGTTAATCTATATAATGTTATACTATACCATTCATGTAAGTTTTCTATTTGCGGTTTTATCATATTTAGCTTTTCTTCTGGATAATATATTAATGTTGCCAAAGCTCTTCTCTCATGCTCAGTTATCTGGTTTTTAAAAATAGATTCAATCTTACTCTTAATAATACCAGAGCCATTGTTCAAAATATGTGAAAATGAGCCATATTCTCCGTGAATATCACTTAAAAAAAGTTCTGTTCCCTTAGGCAAATTCAAAATAGCCTGCAAGTTAATAATCTCCTCAGAAACCCTTTCAATATTGGGGTACTGCCTATTCAAAACTTTCAATAACTGTTCTTTGTTAGTTTCCATATAAAATTCATCCTTCCATAAAAATACTATTTTTGGTTTGCACCTAAGATTATATCATTATATAAGATGAGTTTGCAAGTTCGAGGACATTTAACACTTTTTTAAAAATAATACTTGACAAATTGGGTAATAATATTATAAAATAGAAAATATTGATAATGCGTTTGTACAATGCAAAGCTGTAAGAGGTTGCTTGGAAGAGAGAAAGGGTCGTGGGCTGGGAGCCCTTTTAAGTAAACATTACGAAGTGAAACACATTGGAGCATTAGTGTTTTTAAGTGAAGTGTCTTTCTAAAGGCATTTAAGCATGGGTGGTACCGCGGATTTTATTCGTCCCTGCATTTGTTGCAGAGGGCTTTTTTTGTACCTTGCAACTTATATTTTAATTTTTAAGGGGGAATTTTTCATGGAGAAAATTAAGACTTTATTTACGAATACTGATGATTTTGTTGATAAGGAGGTTGTTGTTGAAGGTTGGGTTAAGACAGTTAGAGATTCTAAAACTTTTGGTTTTTTGGAATTAAATGATGGTAGCTTTTTCAAAAATGTACAAGTTGTTTTTGACAACAGTTTAAGTAATTTTGCAGAAATTTGCAAGTTGCCTATTAGTTCAACTATAAAAGTTACTGGAAAATTTGTTAAAACAGATGGTGCTAAGCAACCTTTTGAAATTAAAGCTACAAGTGTTGAAATTGAATTTTTAGCAGATTTAGACTACCCACTTCAAAAGAAAAGACATTCTTTTGAATATTTAAGAACTGTAGCTCACTTAAGACCTCGTACAAACACATTTAATGCTGTTTTTAGAGTTCGTTCAGTTCTATCTTATGCTATACACAAATTCTTTCAAGAAAGAGATTTCGTATATGTTCACACTCCAATAATAACATCTAGCGACTGTGAAGGTGCTGGTGAAATGTTTAATGTTTCTACTTTTGATATGAACAATGTTCCAAAAACAGATGATGGAAAAGTTGATTATTCAAAAGATTTCTTCGGCAAACCTGCTCATCTTACAGTAAGTGGCCAATTAAATGTTGAAACTTTTGCTTGTGCTTTTAGAAATGTATATACATTTGGTCCTACTTTTAGGTCTGAAAATTCAAATACAGTAAAGCATGCTTCTGAATTTTGGATGATAGAACCAGAAATTTGCTTTGCAGACTTGAATGATGATATGGATTTAGCAGAAGATATGATTAAATACATTATAAAATATGTATTAGAACATTGCCCAGAAGAAATGGAATTTTTTAACAGCTTTGTTGATAAGGGATTATTAGATAAACTTCATAATGTTATAAATTCAGATTTTGCTAGAATAACATATACTGATGCAATTAAAGAATTAGAGAAAAATAACGATAACTTTGACTTCCCAGTACATTGGGGTTCTGATTTACAAACAGAACATGAAAGATATTTATCAGAAGTTGTGTTTAAAAAGCCTGTATTTGTAACAGACTATCCAGCTGAAATAAAAGCTTTCTATATGAAGCAAAATCCAGATGGAAAAACAGTTGCGGCAGCAGACCTTTTAGCTCCTGGAATTGGTGAAATTATTGGTGGTAGCCAAAGAGAAGATTGCTTAGAAAAATTACAAAATAAAATTAAAGAAAATGGTATGAAAGAAGAAGATTATTGGTGGTACTTAGACCTAAGAAAATATGGAAGTGTTAGACATGCTGGTTTCGGTTTAGGCTTTGAAAGAATGATGATGTATTTAACAGGTATGCAAAACATCCGTGATGTAATACCATTTGCAAGAACTCCAAAGAATTGTGAATTTTAAATTTCTATATAATATAAAAAACAGGTTCCCCTTGAATACAAGGGGAACCTGTTACGAAGTCTTACTTGACTTCGTAATAAGAAAAGCCTTCCAGTTTGTTGAGTAAGCAACCATATTTGATTGCTACTGATGAATGCCTCATATTTTTGAGCGAATCTCTGATTTTCTGAATCATTTCTTTGTAGTTCTCATCGTTGCGTATAAACTCTGAACCATAGCGTGCAATGATTTGCAATTCATCAATAGTGAGTTCTTTATTTGTTGTCACTATTGCAACAACATCCGCCTCGTGAGAATCTTTGAAAACGACTCGATTCAGCCGAAGTCTCGTTTCAATATTAGCCATTTCTTACCTTTCTCCTTTGATTATAGTGTGGTGGTCTCTATGTAAAATGCTTTCGCATGTAAAAAAAGGTTATAGGGGCTTTGCTTATATATAAAAACGCAAAAAGCGTTGAACATTTGATATTATAGCATATTTTACATAAAATTGCAAATTGGGGATTGACTAAATTGTCTCTCTTGTGCTATTCTCTTATATAGAGGTGTTTTATGACTTTAACATATCGTGTTAGTAATAATAATTTAATTAATCTAAAAGAACTACTAAAATCTCATTTTCAAATTTCTGATAGACTTTTAGCAAAATTAAAAAATGCACAGAAAATATTTATAAATGGAGAAAAAGTATCTGTTAGAGCTTCTTTAAAAGCAGGAGATTTAGTTGAAGTAAATCTTGATTTTTTAGAGAATAATTCAAATATTGTGCCTACAAAAATGAAGCTAGATATATTGCTTGAGGATGAAGCGATTCTAATTGTAAATAAACCTGCTCATATTCCTGTTCATCCTTCTATGGACCATTTTGAAGATAGTTTATCAAATGGCGTTAGGTTTTATTTTGATGAAATTGATTTAAAACGAAAAATAAGACCTGTAAATAGGCTTGATAAGGATACTTCTGGAATTGTAATTTTTGCTAAAAATGAATATGTTCAAGAGTGCTTAGTAAAGCAGATGAAGAAAAATACATTTGTTAAGGAATATATTGCAGTTTGCAGTGGAAGTTTTGATTGTAAGGCGGGAACTATAGATGCTCCTATTGCGAGAAAAGAAGATAGTATAATTGAAAGGTGTGTTTCAGAAGCGGGAGATAAGGCTGTTACCCATTATGAAGTTTTAAAAAATGTAAACAATTATTCTGTTGTAAAATGTATATTAGAAACAGGGCGAACGCACCAAATCCGTGTACATTTAGCACATATTGGTCACCCACTTTTAGGAGATACATTATACGGAACATCCTCTCCTCTAATTTCTAGGCAAGCCTTGCATGCTTATAAGGTTAAATTTATTCACCCAATCTCTCTAAAGTCTATTGAATTAACCGCTAAAATCCCTAATGATATTGAAAATATAATTTAAAAAGCAATTCTATTTTTAGAATTGCTTTTCTCTCTTAGCTAATTATTTCCACATTATACCCAATAAATAGCCCTGTTTCAATTACTCCTACGATGTTTTTAAGTTTTGCTTCAAATGTTTCGTCTACATTTTCAAAGTTTGCATCTATTATTAAGTTTCCGTTTTCAGTAATTACTGGGCCATCTTTCTTTTTTGCTAGTCTTAGTTCTGCTGATGTTGCTCCTAGGTTAAACAGTTTCTCTTTTACTGCGTAAAGGGCTTCTGGGAATACTTCTATTGGTATTGGGAATTTTTCGCAAGGTTTTTTTACAAATTTACTGCTATCTACTAAAATATAGCTTTTCTTTGCATTTGCTATATTTAGCTTTTCTCTAAACATTGCAGCTCCTCTTCCTTTTACTAGCCAATTTTCTGGAGTAACTTCATCTGCTCCATCAAAGCACCAGTCTGGTTTTGCTGTTATTAATGTTTCCACAGGTATTCCTAAATAATTGCAAATCATTCCAAGTTCTCTTGATGTTGGTATTGCTTTAATTTTTAGATTCTCATTTTGTACCCTTTTTGCAATAGCTTGAATTGCTAGAAAAGATGTTGAGCCTGAACCAACTCCTATTACATCTCCATCTTTTGCAATTTTTGCTATTTTTTCTGCTATTTTTTGTTTTTCTTCTAAATGGCTTATCTCTCCATTCCATTCTAGTTTTTGAACAACATTTTCATTCCAATACATAGTTTTCCCCTTTCTATTTTTAAAAAGAATAGTAAATAATATAATGTTATTTACTATTCTCAAAGTTGCTTACGCGTTATTTTTAAACATCTGGCTCACATAAACCAAAGTTTTTATTATCTTTTAATTTGAACAATACATTTACTTTGTTTGTTTCTGAATTTATAAATGTTATAAATCTATCTGCTGGTTTTTCTTGTAATTTTAATATTGCATCCTCAGGTGTCATAGGTTTTAGGTCATAATAAACTGTTTTTATTATTTCTCCTTCTGTTTCTACTTCTTTAACATCTACAGGTAAGTTTTTGATTGAATCTTCTTTATTTGCTCTGTCTTTTTTTGTTTTCATCTTTCTTACTTGACCTTCGATTATATCTAAATCTTTGTCGATTGATGCATATAAATCATTATGAGCTGTAACTGCTCTAAATACGCCTGCTACTGCTTTTACAGTCATTTCTGCGATTTGCTCATTTCTTTCTGTTCTTAATGTTACTGATACATCAAAATCTTCTCCAAAGTATTTTTCAATTCTGTCCATTTTTTTGTTTACATAGTCCTTAATAGCCTCTGTTGCTGATAAGTCTTTTCCTAAAATTGTTACGTTCATACGTTTTCCTCCTTAAAATTTATATATAATATTAAATATTATATCACAATTAGTTTTCTTGTTGTTCTCCTATTTTCTTTAAGCTAATTTTTCCTTGTTTATCAATATCTAAAACTTTAACTATTACTCTATCTCCTACTGATAAAACATCTTCTATTTTTTCTACTCTTTCTTTTGAAATTTTTGAAATATGAAGTAATCCTTCTTTTCCTCCACCAACATCTACAAATGCTCCAAATGGCATTAATTTTGTAACAACACCATCATAATATTCTCCTACTTCAATTTCTCTTACAATGTTTTCAATTTTGTCTATAGCTTTTTGTGCAGCTTCTTTATCTACTGAGTAAACTACTACATTGCCTTCTTCAGAAATGTCTATTTTAACACCTGTTTCTTCAATTATCTTATTTATTGTTTTTCCACCTGTTCCAATAACATCTTTTATTTTTTCAGGTTTGATTTTCATTGTTAATATTTTTGGTGCATATTTAGAAACTTCTTCTCTTGGTTTTGCAATTTGTTTTAGCATAATTTCATCTAATATATATTGACGTGCTTTTCTTGTTCTTGCAAAAGCTTCTTCAATTATCTTGTATGATAATCCATCTACTTTTATATCAACTTGAATAGCTGTTATACCATTCTTTGTTCCACCAACTTTAAAGTCCATGTCTCCAAAGAAATCTTCTAATCCTTGAATATCTGTAAGCATTATATAGTTATCTGGATTTTCCATATCTGTAACTAAACCTGTTGAAATACCTGCAACTGGTTCTTTAATTGGAACACCTGCATCCATTAATGCTAGCGTACTTCCGCAGATACTTGCTTGTGATGTTGAACCATTTGAGCTTAGAACTTCTGATACAACTCTTATTGTATAAGGGAATTCTTCCTCACTTGGAATTACTGGAACTAATGCTCTTTCAGCTAATGCTCCATGTCCAATTTCTCTTCTGCCAGGTCCACGAACTGGTTTTGCTTCACCAACACTGTATCCTGGGAAATTGTATTGATGAATATATCTTTTTGATGTTTCTTCATCTAATCCATCTAATAATTGTTCATCTGTTGTCATTCCTAGTGTTGCTATAGACATAACTTGTGTTTGTCCTCTTGTGAATACTGCACTTCCATGTACTCGTGGTAAAATTCCAACTTCACATGATAATGGTCTTATTTCATCTATTTGACGTCCATCTGGTCTTTTATGTTCATTTAAAATCATTGCTCTTACAGACTTCTTTTCAAGTTTATATAAACTATCTGCAATATCTGTTTTTATTTCTTCTGCTCTTTCTTCTCCGTATTTTTCTACGAAATAAGCTTTAACATCTTCAGCTAATTTTTCCATGTTTTTGTCTCTTGTTTCTTTATCAAGAGCTTGTACATCTTTGTACATTCTATCATAAAAGTTTGTTTCAATTTCTTCATAGATGTCATGGTCAACTTCAAATGATTTATATTCAAATTTTGGTTTTCCTATTTCTTCTTTGATTTTTGAAATAAATTCACAAACCTTTTTAATTTCAACATGTCCTGCTTTAATTGCTTCTAACATTTTATCATCTGGTAATTCTTTTGCACCAGCTTCTATCATTGCTATCTTGTCCATTGTTCCTGCAACTAATAGGTCTAGTTCTGATTTTTTTCTTTGTTCTAATGTTGGGTTTATAACAAACTCTCCATCAACATAACCAACTTTAACTGCTGCTGTTGGTCCACCAAATGGGATATCAGATATTGAAAGTGCTGCTGATGTACCTATCATTGCGCATACTTCTGGTGAATTATCAATTTCTACTGATAATACTGTTGCTGTAACTACAACATCATTTCTAAAGTCTTTTGGGAATAAAGGTCTGATTGGTCTATCAATTGCCCTTGATACTAATATTGCTTTATCAGCTGCTTTTCCTTCTCTTCTTGTAAATCCTCCTGGTATTTTTCCTGCTGCATACATTTTTTCTTCATAGTCTACTGATAATGGGAAAAAGTCTATACCATCTCTTGGTTCTTTAGATGCTACAACATTTACCATAACAACTGTGTCCCCATATCTTACTAATACATTAGCATTTGTAAGTCCTGCTAATTTTCCTGTTTCAATTGTAAGTGTTCTTCCTGCTAATTCCATTGAATATGTTTTAAACATTTCTTTCTCTCCTTTTATTTTATTTGATACAGTGTTTTTAAGATAATTATATTACTAAGTAACCTCTAAAATATATTCGAATTTATTTTGAGAATACATTTTACAAGCTACTTTCCATAATATTTTATCTTAAAATAGCACAACAAGGCGGGATTTATCCGCCTTTGTTATTACTTTCTTAAATTTAATTTTTCAACTATTTCTCTGTATTTTGGTAAATCATTTTTAGATAGATAGTTTAATAAATTTCTTCTTTTACCAACCATTTGTAAAAGTCCACGTCTTGAATGGTTATCTTTTTTGTGTACTTTTAAATGTTCTGTTAGTTCATTAATTCTTTCAGTTAAAAGTGCGATTTGAACTTCTGATGAACCTGTATCTTTTTCATCTCTACCGAAACTTTTGATAATTTCTGTCTTTCTTTCCTTAGTCATTTTGTTTTCCTCCTTTTAATTTTAATTTGCCTTAAACTGAACTTAAAGTCGGATTTCTCTATTAAGCTAAGTAAAAGGTAGTTTTTACCTTTATTATTGTACTATATTTTAGGCCAAATTGCAAGGGTTTTGTTAAATTTAGTTGTTTTTTGCTTTTTTATCCTACTTTTCTAAGTTCTCTAGCATTTTCAAGAGCTGTTTGGGTTATTTCACCATTTGAAATTCTTGCAATTTCTGCTATTGTCTCTTCTTCTGTTAGTTTTTTTACATTTGTTCTTGTTTTACTATTCTTTATTTCTTTGTAAATATAATAATTATTTGTACCTTGTGCTGCAATTGATGGTAAGTGTGTAATACATAGTGTTTGGTGCTTTTTAGATATTATTCTCATTTTTTCTGCAACTGCTTTTGCTGCTTTTCCACTTATTCCTGTATCTATTTCATCAAATACTAGTATTGGCACATCATCAACATCTGCAAGAACTGTTTTTATTGCAAGCATTATTCTTGACATTTCACCACCTGAGGCTATTTTGCTAAGTTCTTTGTTTTCTTCTCCAATATTTGTACATATCATAAATCTAACATTATCATTTCCATTTATACCATATGTTGCCTGTTTTTCTATTTTTGTACTAAATCTCGCATTTGGCATTTCTAAATCTCTTAATTCTTTGTTTATTTTATCGCTAAGTATTGTAGCATATTTGTTTCTTAACTCATTCATTTTTTCGCATAGGTTACTCATATGTTTTTCTGTTTTGTTTAGCTTTTCATTAATCTGTTTATTTATTACTTCTACATTTTCAATTATATTAATTTCCTGCTCTAAATTTTCTTGGTATTTAACTATCTCTTCTATGCTATTCCCATATTTTCTTTTTAATGAGAAAATTAAATCTAACCTTTTTTCAACTTCATCTCTTTCATATTCATCAAAACTTGCATCATCTTTAAGGTTTGATAAATCCCTAGCTGTTTCCTGTAGTTCATAATATATGCTTTTTAGTTCTGATAATTTATCTCGGTAAATATTCCCAAAATTTTCTATCTTTTCTAGGCATCTAATTGAATTAGATATAGATTCAATAGCATTTGTATTTATGTTTTCATCTATTGCCATAAGGTTTTCTTTTAGTTTTTCACTATTCATCATAATAGTGTGCTTCTCTTCTAATTCTTTATCTTCTCCAATTTTTAAATTTGCTGTATCTATTTCATTAAATTGGTATCTTAATAAATCCAATCTTCTAGTTTTTTCTTTTTCATCTCCATAGTTGTTTTTTAATTGTTCTTTTAGATTGTTATATTCTGTATAAAATTGTTCATATTCTTTAGCTATATTTTTAAGTTCTGAACCAATAAAACTGTCAAGATATTTTATGTGTTTTCCATTATCTAATAGATTTTGGCTGTCGTGTTGTCCATGTATATCAATGATTTTTGCCATAAAGTTTTTTAGTTCTGTAACTGTTACAAGTTTTCCATTAATTTTACATGTGTTTCTTCCATTAGAATATATTTCTCTTGAAATAATAATGTTGCCATCTTCAGCTTTTTCACTCTGTGGGCAAAAGATACAGGCTTCAATAAGTGAATACTCTTCACCTTTTCTTATCATTTCTTTCGAAAATCTTTCTCCACTTAAGATTGCAAGTGAGCCAATTATTAGAGTTTTTCCAGCTCCTGTTTCACCAGTTAAAACATTAAATCCTTCTTGAAAATCTATTGATAAATCATCTATTATTCCTATATTTTTAATATGTAGTGTAGATAGCATAATAAAATACCTCCAAAACTTTTGTTTGGAAGTATTTTATATCTTTTTTAATCAAATGTCAATAGTTTTTAGAAAATTTGTTTGTATTATTTTTCTTCATTAAATACTTGTATTGGTTTTAGTTTGTGCATGTTTTTTTCATTTTTTTCTTTTATCATTCTATCAATTTCAGTATTTCCTGATGTTCCATTTATAATATAATTATCTATTTGTTCATATGTTATTCCAAGTTCTTCTTCATCTGTTTGTCCTAGCCATAAGTCAGCAGAAGGTTTTGCAGTTATTATGCTTTCTGGTACTTCAAGTTCCTTTGCCAAAATATATACTTCTCTTTTAGTAATATTTGCCAATGGATTTATATCATGTGCTCCATCTCCCCATTTTGTAAAATATCCACATGTAGCTTCAGATAGATTTCCTGTACCTATTACTAGAAGATTATTAATTTGAGCATATTCATAAAGATATGTCATTCTAATTCTTGGTCTTATATTTGCTTTAGCCATTTCTGTATTTGCAATACTTGTTGTAGTGTTTATTGTTATTGAGTCTACTGTATCTTTGATGTCAAAAATATGATATTCAAATTTGAATTTATTTATTAAGTCCATTGCATGAGTATATGTATTAGAATTTTTCATTCCGTTTCCATATGGCATAATTACTAGGTGAACTTTTATTCCTGCTTTTTGGCATAATCTTGCCACTGTACTACAATCTACGCCACCACTCATTCCTAAAACAACGCCTTCTGTTTTAGAACTTTTAACTTGGTTTTCAATCCAGTTTCCTATTTTTTTTACATAGTCTTTGGCATTTTCTTCTGTAATTAAAAAATTTTTGTTTTTCATATTCAATCAATCTCTCCTTTGCTTATTAATAGTTCAGCACCGACCATGTTTGGTCAGTGCTTACTTAGGAATTAAGGTTATTCCCTAGGAATAGTAACAATGATCTGGAACCAGCTCTCTCCAAAGTCCTTTGTTTCAACATCTTTGAAGTTGATGGAAAGATGTTTCAGGATTTCTCCTTGCACTTTGTATGAGTCATTTACCTTTGGGCAAATAGTGTCACGAAGAGTTAAGTAAACTTTGTTGGTTTCTTCGTTGACACCAAATTGAAGAGTATGTTCTTTGTAAAGAAGATCATCCCAAGATAGATTTGCAATTCTCAAATCAAGTTCAGCTGTCATTTTAACCTTGTTTGCGCCCTGTTGTAGTGTCATGATGTATAAATTCCTTTCAAAAATCCTTTCGGAAGTTATATTTATTATACCACAATACTTAATTTTAGTAAATATTTTATGTCACTTTTGTTGTTTCAACCTTATTTTCCTCTTGGGCAATTTTTGCGCTTTTTTCTTTTAATTTTAAATTATCCTTTGCAATTGTTAATAACAGTTTTATTCTGTTTATTTGATTACTTTCACTTGCTCCTGGGTCATAGTCAATTGGTGCAATGTTGGCTTCTGGGTAGTTGTTTCTTATTGTTTTTATTACTCCTTTTCCAACTACATGATTTGGCAAACAAGCAAATGGTTGTAAGCATACTATGTTTTCTATTCCATTGTGCATGAATTCAAGCATTTCTGCTGTTAGTATCCAGCCTTCTCCTGTTTGATTTCCTGTTGATAATATTTCTTCTACCATTCCTGCAAGTTCTTCTATGTTACATGGTGGTAAATAACCTTTTTCAGACTTTTCAAGAGCTGTTTTAGTTGAATTTTCAAGTTTATTTACAATATCTAATACAATTTTATATATTGAAGCATTAACTATTCCTGTTTTAAAGATTTTTGCTTTTACAATGCTGTTCATTATTACATACTTCACAAATCCCATTAAATCCGGCATTACAACTTCTGCTCCTTCTTTTTCAAGAAGGTCTGTACAATAATTGTTTCCGAATGGATGATATTTTATTAATATTTCACCAACTATTCCAACTTTTGGCTTTTCTTTTGAAGTATCAAGTTTTATTTTTTCAAAATCACTTACAATTTGTTCTACACTTAAGTTGAATTCTTCCATACTTGCCTCAACTGTTAGTGTTTTACATTTTTCCAACCATGAATTATAAAGTTTTTCAGTTTCACCTTTATTTACTTCATAAGCTTTGTTTTTATGTAACATTTTTTGAAGCAAGTCCCCATATATTGTTGCTTTTATTAGTTTTTTCACAAGTGGTAATGTTATTTTAAATCCTGAATTTTTCTCCATTCCAACAAAGTTAAATGAAATTACTGGAATGTTCGGATATCCAGCATCTTTTAAAGCTTTTCTAATAAATCCTATATAGTTTGTTGCTCTACAGCCGCCACCTGTTTGAGACATCATTAATGCAAGCTTGTTTGTATCATATTTGCCTGATTCAACCTCTTCCATTAATTGCCCTATTGTTAATATTGATGGATAACAAGCATCATTATTTACATATTTTAGCCCAGTTTCTACTGTATGGCTAGTACTATTTCTTAAAAGCTTAACTTTGTATCCTTCTGAAAGTAATGCTTGTTCAAACATTTCAAAATGAACTGGAGACATTTGTGGTACTAATATTGTGTAATCTTTTTTCATTTCCTTTGTAAACTCATGTTTTTCAATTTCATAGTTACCACAAGTTTTTAAGCTCATATTTTTTCTTTTATTCATACTAGCAATTAGTGAACGAATACGAATTCTTATTGCTCCTAAATTATTTACCTCATCAATTTTAATTAAAGTGTACATTCTTCCATAACTTGATAAAATTTCTTCAACTTGGTCTGTTGTAACTGCATCAACACCGCAGCCGAAAGAATTTAATTGAACAAGTTCTAGATTTTTATTTTTTCCAACAACATCTGCCGCTCTATATAATCTTGAATGAAATACCCATTGGTCAACAACTCTAATTGGCCTTTTTACAGTTGAAAGATGTGCTATGCTGTCTTCTGATAAAACACATAAGCCAAGAGTTGTAATCATAGTATCTATACCATGATTTATTTCTGGGTCAACATGGTAAGGTCTTCCTGCTAAAACAATTCCTTTTAAATGATTTGCCTCTATATATTTTAATGTCTCTTCGCCTTTTTTTCTTACATCTTCTTTATATCTTTGATATTCTTCTTCTGCCTTATTTACAGCTTCTTTTAGCTCTTTTTTAGTAAAATTATATTCTTTAAATTCATTAAGTTCATATAGTCTTTTTGCAAGTGCTTTTCTTTCAAATGGCAAGAATGGATTTATAAACTTAATATCTTTTAATTCCTCAACATTATTTTTCAAAACTTCTGAATATGATATTACTATTGGGCAATTGTATTTATTGTTTGCCTTGCTGTCTTCTTGCCTTGAGTACATCATACATGGATAAAATATTGTTTTAACACCTTGGTTTATTAAACTTATAATGTGTCCATGGCTTAATTTTGCAGGATAGCACACTGATTCTGATGGCATTGATTCCATGCCTTTTTCATAAGTTTTTCTATCACTTTTTTCTGAAAGAACTACTCTAAATCCTAGGTTCGTAAACAATGTAAACCAAAATGGATAATCTTCATACATATTTAGAACCCTTGGTATTCCTATAGTTCCACGTTTTGCATCTTCTTCTGCTAGTGGCTTATATCCAAATAATCTTTGATATTTATATTTATAAATGTTCGGAATTTGAGTTTTGCTTCTTTCAATTCCAGCACCTTTTTCGCATCTATTTCCTGTTATAAATCTTTTTCCTGTTGAAAATTCATTTATAGTTAGTTGGCAGTTATTTTCACATCCATGGCATCTTGTATGTAAAACTGTTACTTTTAAGCTATCTAAATCTTCCATTTTAGTAACTTTTGAAGTGTATTGTTTGTTTTCTAATCCATCAAACTCTTCTTTTGCTAAAAGCGCTATACCATAAGCTCCCATAAGTCCTGCTATGTCTGGTCTTATAACATTTTTTCCTACAATTAGCTCAAATGCTCTTAAAACTGCATCATTGTAGAATGTTCCTCCTTGCACAACAATAGAGTCTCCAAGTGTTTCTACATCTCTTATTTTCATAACTTTTTGAATTGCGTTTTTAATAACTGAATATGAAAGTCCTGCTGATATATCTCCAACTTTGTAGCCTTCCTTTTGAGCTTGTTTAATTTTTGAGTTCATGAAAACTGTGCATCTTGAACCTAAATCGACTGGTCTATTTGATTTTATTGCTTCTTCAACAAATTCTTGAATGCTTAAATTTAAGCTTTTTGCAAATGTTTCTATAAATGAACCACAGCCAGATGAACAAGCTTCATTTAGCATTATATTATCAACTGCTCCATTTTTGATTTTTATATATTTCATATCTTGTCCACCAATATCTACAATACTTGTAGCTTCTGGCATGAACTTTTTAGCAGCTGTGTAATGCGCAATTGTCTCTATTTCTCCCATTTCAAGGTTTAAAGCTGTTGCCATTAGTTTTTCCCCATATCCTGTTGAGCCTGAATATCTAATTGTTGCTTTTTTAGGTAAAACATCATACAAGTTTTTAAGCATTCCAATTACTGTTTGTAATGGTTTGCCCTCATTATTTTTATATGCTGAATATAGCAATTTTGCATCTTTATCTATTAAAACTAATTTACTTGTTGTAGACCCTGCATCTATTCCTAAGAAGCAGTCCCCTGTGTAACTTGCAAGTTCTGCTTTTGGAACTTGGTGTTTGCTGTGTCTTTCTTTAAATTCTTTATATTCATCTTCAATTGTGAACAATGGTTTTAATGAATCTTGTGCTGTATCATGGTAATTTCTTAAAAGTGCTATTTTGCTTTTTAATTTTTCTACAGATATTGGTTTGCATTCAAAAGAGTCTAAACAAGCTCCTTTTGCAACTAAAAGGTGTGCATCTTCTGGCACTATTATTTCATCATCTTTTAATTCTAATGTTTCTATAAATCTTTTTCTAAGTTCTGATAAATAACTAAGTGGTCCACCTAAGAATGCAACTTTTCCTCTTATTGGTCTGCCGCAAGCTAAGCCTGAGATTGTTTGGTTAACTACTGCTTGGAATATTGAAGCTGAAATATCCTCTTTTGCTGCACCTTCATTTAAAAGTGGTTGTATATCAGTTTTAGCAAATACTCCGCATCTTGATGCTATTGGATAAATAGTGTTATAGTTTTTAGCATATTCATTTAAACCAACTGTTGTTGTGTTTAAAAGTGTTGCCATTTGGTCTAAAAATGCTCCTGTGCCTCCTGCACATGTTCCGTTCATTCGTTGTTCAATTGACCTTCCAAAATATATGATTTTAGCATCTTCTCCGCCAAGTTCAATTACAACATCAGTTTGTGGAATATATTTTTCTACAGCCCTTTTGCATGCTACAACTTCTTGTATGAATGATAAATCTAAAAATTCAGATACTGATAAAGCCCCTGAACCTGTAAGGCTAAAGGTCATATCGTAACTTTCAAACTTCTCTGCTATTTCTTCTAAAACATCACATACTGTGTTTTTGGTGTCTGAAAAATGTCTTTTATATGTTGAATATATTGTTTCTTGTTTTTGGTTCATAACTATTACTTTTACTGTTGTTGAACCAACATCTATTCCTATGTGAATAATTTCTTTCATTTCAATCCTCTTTCTATGTTTCAAAAATTGCACTTGGTATTATAACACACTTTTTAAACATTTTGTAGTTTTTTGTTTATTTTTCTGATAACATATATCCTACTCCGCGTATTGTCTTAATATATTTATCATATCCATATTTTTTTAATGTTTTGCGAAGTTCACTTGTATATACTTCTACTACATTAGTTGTAGTAAATGAATTAAAACTCCATATTTTGTCAAATATTTGCTCTTTTGTTAGGATTTTATTTTTTGATGTTACTAAATATTCCAAAATATCGAATTGCTTTCCTTGCAAAGCTACTTCTTCTCCATTAATTGTTATATTTCTCTTTTCTAGGTTGATTTTTAAATCCTTAAATTGTAGTAATTCACTTTCATAATTTCCTTTTGTTCTTCTGATTATTGCTTGCAACCTTGCAATTAATTCTTCAACCTCAAATGGTTTTACTAAATAATCATCTGCACCATATCTAAAGCCTTTTAGTTTGTCTGATATAGAATCCTTTGCTGTTAATATCAGAACTGGAGTATATACTTTGTTTTCTCTTAATTTTAGTAATACATCATATCCAGACATTTCTGGAAGCATTAAATCCAGGATTATTGCATCATATATATTTTGTTTAGCATACGTGTATCCCTCATATCCATCATAGGCTTGTTCAGTTTGAAAATCTTTGCAAATACACTGAGCTATGGTATCTGATAAAACTTTTTCATCTTCAATAATTAAAACTTTCATAATTCTTTCCTTTCAGTTTATATTCTATATTTTTAACATTAAAATATAATTAAAATGCTCTTGCATTCAAGAGCATTTTTTCTTAATAATGTTTATCAATTTTTCCATGTGAGCAATAAGTGTGTGTACTACTTGTTCCTACATAACTATGTTTAGTACAGTAATAGTGCTCATCATATAATTTATGGGTTGTGCATTTTGATGAGTAATCATATGATGTGCCTTCCACATACATGCATTTGCCTGACCAAATATCAAAATTGCTTCCTAATGATTCTCCACTATCTATCATCCAACCTTTTTCTTGACAATCCCAAATCCAAAGTTCGTGTGTAGAACCATTTAAGTGCTTAGAATAATAAGCCTTACATTTCCCATCAGTTCCTGATTCCCCACAGAAAGGACAGTTTACTGATGGTACTGCGTTTCCACCAGATAACTCTGTAATAGATACTGTTTCACCGCAATAATTATCTACTTCTTGTCTATTAACTGTGCATAATGTTGCATTGCAGGTAAATCCTGTTCCTGAGCAATAAGTTCTGGCACTTGCATCGCTACTTTCAGCAGATAGAGAGCCATCACTTACAATAATATACCAAGTATATGTTGTGTACTCACTTAAGCCCGTTATTGTAAATGTTACATCTATATTTTGAGAAGCTGTCTTTGTTGCTTGAACTGCAGAATTGCCCTTTAGATATAGTTCATATGTTAAATTATCTCCATCCGCATCTGTTGCTCTTGTTACTATAGTTAATGAGTTGGTTTGCCTATCTTGCAATCGATTTTTTACAAACATAGGTGCATTATTTACTTGCACTTCTTCTGGAAGAGTTGTAACATATCCTTCTATAGTTGTACTGTTTTCTTTTGTATCTGTAGCGGTTATTTCAAATTTATATTTTGTATTTTGTGTAAGACCTGTTATATCCCAATAGATATCATCACCAGTTTTTTCATCATATGCGGTTGTCTCAAATTTTAAAGAATATGTTAATGTATCATTTAAATTATGAGTTCCGGTTGCACTAATTCTACATGAGTTTGTAGTGATATTGCTTGTTGATCCATATAGTTCTATTATAACTTTTGGTTCTGGAATCGGTATTCCTGAATCACCTTTGATAATCTGTCCTGGATATTCATCCCATGAATCGTAAGTATTATTTTCAAGAGTAATCTGATTTTCTGTTTCATTATTTGCCTTAGCTACTGTACTTTTTGCATTATCCAAAAACTTAGAATCCAAAATGATTTTAGTGGTTACTCCTGTAAGAATTAGTAGAATTATTATAGTTATTATTAATGCTACTAAAGTTATTCCTTTGTTATTCTTTCTCATAATCCTCATCTCTCTTTTTATATTTTCCTTTGCTTTTTATTAATATTTTAAATTTTGAGTATATCTATAAGCCGGGTTCTGTCGTGAACAGCCATTTATCTAGGATATATATTACTATATACCTCAAGCCACCAATTCAGAAGATGACGAGCCATCTTAGCCTTCTTTTTAGGTGTTGCTCCGGGTGGGGTTTACATTGACCCAAAGCTTGTCTCCAAGCTGGCGGTGAGCTCTTACCTCGCCTTTTCACCATTGCTAAAAGCCTGTAAGCTCTTAGCTGTTATTTTCTGTTGCACTTTCCTTAAGGTTACCCTCACTGGATGTTATCCAGCACCCTTGCTCTGTGGAGCCCGGACTTTCCTCATATAAATCCTTGCGAATTTTATACGCGACTGTTCGATATACTCTTCTATAATTGTAATGTTTTTTCCCTTACTTGTCAAGATTTTTTAATTTTAAATTTGAATTATTTTTATTTTCTCTAGCATATAATGTAATGAGGAGTTTGTATGGGAAATAAAGGTTTGGATTTTAGGCATAAAGAAGTTATTAATATACTAGATGGTCGCCGTTTAGGTTTTGTTCAAGATGTAAATGCAAGTTTAGAAACCGGAGTTATCACTTCAATAGTGGTGCCAGGGAATAATAAGTTTTTTAATGTCTTTTCATCTAATGATATTGTTATTCCCTGGCAGAATATTAAGTGTATTGGTGATGATGTTATTTTGGTTGAGTTAAAGATGTAGTAAATCAAGTTCTTCAATTTGGTTTTCCCCATCTTTTAACAAATCTACAATTATTTAGTTTGCTCATATTCTTTATCTTTTCTTGCATCTTTTATTGCTTCTTGAACACTTTTATAGCTATCTAAACATACTTGACCTATTGCACTATTTATATCTGATAAATCAAATTTGGCTTCTACTTTTTCATTTGTTTTTCTGTATACCGCAATAAAAAAAGGACAAATAAAGTTGTTGAGAAATTAGGTACTTATGAAAAATTAAAACAAA
>USHY01000021.1 GCA_900554635.1 uncultured Clostridium sp.
ACCCCCGATCTCAAAGTTCGTAGCCTTGCATTCTATCCAGCTAAACTACAGGCGCTTATAATATGCGTTTCACAACGCATTTATAATTATACTCGTTTTTAATTGTTTTTTCAAGTGTTTTTTATAATATTTTTGAGATATTCTATATATAAATATTATATGTTTTAATTTTGCAAAATATTCCAACTTTTCAAAAATTATTCAACCATTGCAATAACAGTGGCCACAGCATATTCTTTGCAGTGTGAAATGCTTATATCTATACTCTTTATCTGGTCAAATTTTACTTTTAGAAATTCAACTTTGGGATTCCCATTTTCATCGTTTACTACTTGAGCATCCTTCCAAGATATAGCAAACTTATCTGTCAAAAGCCCAGAAACAGCCTTGAAGATAGCTTCTTTTGCAGCAAATCGGCCTGCATAATGAGTATATTTTGCATTGTGTTTACTTTCGCAATATTCAATTTCTGCTGGGGTGTATATTAATTTCAAAAAGCTCTCTTGGCTTCTTTCTATTGATTTTTTAATTCTTTCTATCTCAATAATATCTGTTCCACACAAAATTCGCATTTTATTTTCTCCCTCTTTTATAATTATAAGGGTTACTGTTTTTTATTAGTAACCCTTTTATGATTTTACTTTGTATAATAAAATCCTTCATCTGCTAAGTGCCATTCTCCTATAAAGTCTACATATATGCTGTTATCTAAATTAACTTGTGGCTGAAGTACTACTTTTCCACCTTTGTCTATTGAACCCCATAGTCCATTTTGTTTTATTGCAGAATATCCAAATTGATTTTGTTCTTTTGCTTCATCATAAATACACTTTACTACTAAGTTTCCTTGGCTATCTGCAAAACCATATTTACCATCTTGTTTTGTTACAAATAAAGTATTTTGTGCTAATATGTTCGTTCTTTGTTTTTCTTCGAATTTGTATGTATAGTATTTATCTTGTCCATCTATTCTTGCCTTGATATAGTCTTTTTCAAATACAAAAATTCCTTTTAGTTTTTCTGCTAAATTACTATCAAATAACACAGTTTCTGTTTCTGTTTTATCAGCTATTATTATATCTTTTTCTTCCCAATATGTCATGCTTGAATATTCTATTGGAATTTGAACTATGTTGTCTGTATTTATTATTCCATATTTTGAATCTGATTTTGCTATGTAGTAAACTGAAAATGCGTATTGTAAGTCTTCATATGTTGCTGGTATTTTTACATCTCCTGCGGTTGTTATTATTCCGTATTTTCCATCTTTTTGTACTATTACATAATCTCCTTTTACATAAGAATAATCATCATAACTGTTATTTAAAATTTCACCTTTTTTGTTTATTAGGTTCCATTTATCATCAATTTTTACAGCATATAGTTCATTGCTGTTTATATATTTAATTTCACTATAAGTTGGCTCCACTATTACTGTTCCACTGGTTGATATTATGCCTGATTTTCCGTTTTCATCTACTATTATATATTCGTTTTTATATCCTTCTTTTAATGTTTTGATATCACTATATTCAACCGGTACTATGGTTTGCCCAATATTGTTTATAACACCTACTAAGTTATCCTTTTTTACAACAAGGTTCTCTTCTACGCCTTTTAGGGTTGTTATATTATCATAAGTACAGTCTATAATTTTCTTTCCATCTAAATCTATTAAGCCATATTTCCCATTTTTAATAACTCTTAATAAGTTTTTTTCATACCATATATTTTGTTTTGAATCGAAGTTTTCTATTATTTCTACTTTGTCATAATCTTTAAATAGTTCTTCCCCTTTATTATTTATGACTTTTGTTTTATATTCACCTGTCTCATCGTTTACATTGTATGTACAAACAAATATTGGTTTTTCTGGGTTGGGTATTGTAATCATTTCATCATATGTTGTGTCTACAACAAGTTCTCCCTTGTTGTTTATTACTCCCCATTTACCATTTTGATATGCAGAAATAAATGTTAGCTTTTCGGTTTGTATTTTTTCTGCTTCTTTACTTAGTATTTTATTTATTGTTATAACCACCATTATGAAAACAATTACTGTTATTATTGTGCCAAATACTTTTTTTAGGTTTAATTTTGGTTCATCATATCTTTTACCTTTTCCCATAATTCATACCTCATTTTATTTATATTTTTTCACTTCTTCAAATATTTTGCTTACAAATTCATTTATTTTCATTTGTCCAAGATCTCCTTCTTTTCTTGAACGAACTCCTACTGCATTTGCTTCAATTTCTTTATCTCCTAAAATCAACATATATGGTACTTTTTGCATAGTTGCTTCTCTTATTTTATATCCGATTTTTTCATCTCTTTCATCTAATTCCACTCTTATATCGTTATCCTCTAGTTCTTGTTTTACTTTTTCAGCATATTCTCTATGTGATTCTGATATTGGTAAAATTTTAACTTGAACTGGTGCAAGCCATGTTGGAAGTATTCCTTTTGTTTCTTCTAAATAGTATGCTATAAATCTATCTATACTTCCTAAAATTGCTCTATGAAGAACTACAGGTGTTTTTCTAGCTCCATCTTTGTCTATGTATGATAGATTAAATTTCATTGGTAAGCAGAAATCTAGTTGGCATGTAGATAATGTATATTCATTTCCAACTGCTGGTTTTACTTGAACATCTAGTTTTGGTCCGTAAAATGCTGCTTCTCCTATTTTTTCAACATAGTCTATTCCTATATCATCTAATACTTGTCTTAGTGTGTTTTCTGCACTATCCCACATTTGGTCATCTGGATGATATTTTACTTTATCATTAGGGTCTCTTAATGATAGTTCAAAATGATAATCTGTTATATTTAATTCTTTATATACTTCAAGAATTAGGTCAACTACTGATTTGAATTCTGATTCTATTTGTTCAGGTGTTACAAAAAGGTGTGCATCGTTTTGGCAGAATGTTCTTACTCTTTCAATTCCTTTTAATGTTCCACTTGATTCGAATCTGCAGTCTCTTGCAATTTCTCCTATTCTAATTGGTAAGTCTCTATATGAGTGAATTGTGTTTGCATATATCATCATGTGATGTGGACAATTCATTGGTCTTAGAACAAATTCTTCTCCTTCAACTTCCATTTTAGGGAACATATTATCTTTATAGTGATCCCAGTGTCCTGATGTTTTGTATAGTTCTACTGATGCAAGTGGTGGTGTTAATACATGTTTGTAGTCTAATTTTCTTTCTTTTCTTTTTATATAATTTTCTAGAAGTTCCCATACTACATATCCGTTTGGTAAATACATTGGTAGTCCTTTTCCCACTAAGTCGTGTGTCATAAATATGTTTAATTCTTTTCCAAGTTTTCTATGGTCTCTTTGTTTTGCTTCTTCTAGTTTTTTTAAATAATCTTCAAGTTCTGATGCTTTTGGGAAAGATATTCCATAAACCCTTTGAAGTGATTTGTTTTTTGAATCTCCTCTCCAATATGCTGCTGATTTTGATGTTAATTTAATTGCTTTAACTTTTCCTGTTGATGGTAAATGTGGTCCACGGCATAAGTCAACAAATTCACCTTGTTTGTAGAATGATATTACTTCACCTTCTGGTAATTCCTTGATTAATTCGACTTTATATGGTTCTTCTCTTTCTTCCATTAATTTTATTGCTTCTTCTCTTGGAAGTTCAAATCTTTCAATTTTTAAATCTTCTTTTATTATTTTTTTCATTTCAGCTTCTAATGCTTCAATATCCTCTTCTGTGAAAGGATTTTCTGTATCAAAATCATAGAAAAATCCTTTTTCTATTGCTGGTCCTATTGTTAATTTTGTTGATGGATATAGTCTTTTAACAGCTTGTGCTAAAATATGTGCTGTTGTATGCCAATACATACTTTCTTCAACTTCCATTGTTTTTCCACCATCTAATTTTATTCTAAACATAATTATCTCTCCTTATTTTTCATATACTTCCTTTGAAACGATTTTTGTAAGTGCCATAATTACTGCATATTCTTCTAGTTCGTCTCTATATATTCTGCCATTTGTAAGCACTCCTATTGCTCCTTTTCTTCCTTTGGCAGTGTTTCCAAAAATATCATGCATGTATCCTATTTCTTCTCCTTGAAGTACTCTATCTACTGCATTTTGTGGATATTCAAATGATGGACTAAACCCTACATAAAAGTTTTTACCATCATAAATTGCACAAATGCTTGAGTCCATATATTTAGTATCTACTTCAGCAACCGGATACATTCCTGCTTCAATTCCAACTCCAAAGTCACATGTGCCGGCATCTCTCCTCTGCATGTTCAAAAGCATTTTTAGCCCTATTCTTAGCACCTCTAATTGTTTCTTCCATGCTTAAAGGATTACAAGAAACTCCAGAAAATCTATCCTTATCTTGTCCTACTTTATCATCAAGCCTTACTTCTTTAGGCATAATCATATATTCAACCTTATCACTTTCCCCAACCCAAAGTTCTGGGTACCTAGAAAAAGCCCTTGTAATTGCGGTTATTTTTGGTACACTTCTACTTCCAATTGAAACTAACATTTTTCCCTCTTTTCCTACTAATTTATTATACTACAAAATCGCCTAAAGTCAATTACTTTAAGCGATTTTGAATTAAATTTATGCTTTTTTTGCTCTTGCTGCTAGTCTTTCTCTTGTTTTGGTGTCTAGTATTTTCTTTCTTAATCTGATATTTTTTGGTGTTATTTCAACTAATTCATCTTCTTCAATGAATTCAATTGCTTTTTCTAGTGACATTTGGATTGGTGGTACTAGTCTTAACGCATCATCTGAACCTGAAGCTCTTGTGTTTGTTAAGTGTTTTTCTTTACATACATTTATTGATATGTCTTCATTTCTTGCATTTATTCCAACTATCATACCTTCATATACTTCTACACCTGCACCAATGAATAGCTCTCCTCTTTCTTGTGCATTGTATAATCCATAAGTTACTGATACTCCTGGTTCGAATGCTACTAGAACTCCTCTTGTTCTTGATTGAATATCACCCTTGAATGGTTCATAACAGTCGAATATGCTGTTCATTGTTCCTGAACCTTTTGTGTCTGTTAAGAATTCTGTTCTATATCCTATTATTCCTCTTGCTGGAATTTTGAATTCTATTTTTGTATGGCCTGCTTCTGCTGGTTCCATGTTTACCATTTCAGCTCTTCTTCTTCCTAGTTTTTCAATAACTGTTCCAATTGATTCGTCTGGAACATTTACAACTAGTCTTTCCATTGGCTCGCATTTTACACCATCAATTTCTTTTATAATTACTTTTGGTCTTGATACTAATAGTTCAAAACCTTCTCTTCTCATTGTTTCTATTAATACTGATAAATGTAATTCTCCACGTCCACATACTTCAAAACTATCTGCTGAGTCTGTTTCTTTTACTCTTAAGCTTACATTTCTTTCAAGCTCTTTAAATAGTCTATCTCTAATGTGTCTTGATGTTACAAATTCTCCTTCTTTTCCTGCTAACGGTCCATTGTTTACTGAGAATGTCATTGATACTGTTGGTTCATCGATGTCTACAAATGGAATTTTTTCTACATTTGCTGGGTCGCAAATTGTATCTCCTATATTTATATCTGCAATACCTGATATTTCAACTATATCTCCTGCTTCAGCTTCATCTACTTCAACCTTTTTTAGGCCCATGTATGTGAATAATTTTGCGATTTTGCCTTGGATGTTTTTGTCATTTTTACATACTGTTACAGGCATTCCTGATTTTATAATTCCTCTTTCTATTCTTCCTACTGCTAGTCTTCCTAAATAATCATCATATTCTATATTTGATACAAGCATTTGTGCTGTGCCATTTGGATTGCATTTTGGTGGTTCAATTGTGTTTACTATTGTTTCAAATATACATTTTACATTGTCTGATTCCTCATCTAAACTCATTTTTGCTATTCCATTTTTTGCTGATGCGTATATAACTGGGAAATCAAGTTGTTCATCTGTTGCATTTAGCTCTATGAATAATTCAAGAACTTCATCAACAACTTTTGCAGGATTTGCTCCTGGTCTGTCTA
This sequence comes from uncultured Clostridium sp., assembly GCA_900554635.1. Taxonomy (GTDB): domain Bacteria; phylum Bacillota; class Clostridia; order TANB77; family CAG-508; genus UMGS1781. The sequence continues at coordinate 6,038 of USHY01000021.1, forward strand.
TTTTGTTTATAACAACAATTGGTTTTAAGTTAAGTGCTAGAGATTTTTTCAAAACTTCTCTTGTTTGAGGCATTGCACCCTCAAAAGCATCAACTAAAAGAAGTACACCATCAACCATTTTTAGAACTCTTTCAACTTCTCCCCCAAAATCAGCATGGCCTGGAGTATCTACTATATTTATTTTTACATCATTATACATTACAGATGTATTTTTTGCGAGTATAGTTATTCCTCTTTCTTTTTCTATTGCGTTTGAGTCCATTACTCTTTCTGCTACTTGTTCATTTGTTCTAAATGTTCCACTTTGTCTTAATAGAGCATCCACTAGAGTAGTTTTTCCATGGTCAACGTGTGCAATTATTGCTACATTTCTTATTTTTTCGTTATTCATACATTTTCCTTCCTTTTAAAAATTACAAAGGCAGGTTTAAATTCCTGCCTTATATTTTTTGATTTACTTAATTTGTTTTGCAACCTCTTCTGCGAAGTTTTCTTCTCTTTTTTGTAATCCTTCTCCTTTTTCAAATCTTACAAATCTAACAATTTCGGCATCTTTTTGTTTTAATAGTTCGCTTATCTTTATGTCTGGATTTTTAACGAATGGTTGGTCTACTAAACAAATTTCTCCATAGAATTTTCCAATTCTTCCTTTTACCATTTTTTCAGCTATTGCTTCTGGTTTACCTTCGTTCATAGCTTGAGCTTTTAATATTTCCATCTCATGAGCTACAACATCTTCAGGAACTTCTGCTTCATTTAAGTATTCAGGTCTAGCTGCTGCAATTTGCATACATACATCTCTTGCAACTTCTGATGTTCCTTTTGTAAATTCAACCATAACACCAATTTTTCCATCTCCATGTGTATATGTTTCAATTAAACCAGATGTTTCAAATCTTGCAAATCTTCTTATTGTCATGTTTTCACCAATTGTTGCTATTTTATCTGTTAAGATATCTTTTATTGTTTTGCTTTCATCAGATAATGCTTTTTGTTCTAATAATTCTTCAACTGTTGCTGGATTTTTTACAGCTATATGTTTTGCTGTATCTGCAACAAACTTTCTGAATTCTTCGTTTTTAGCAACGAAGTCTGTTTCTGCATTTACTTCAAGAACAACTCCTAGTTTTTTGTCTTCTGCTAAATAGCAGTAAACTAATCCTTCTGCAGCAATTCTATCAGATTTTTTTGCTGCTTTTGTTATTCCTCTTTCACGTAATAATTCTGCAGCTTTTTCCATATCTCCATCTGTTTCTGTTAAAACTTTTTTGCAGTCCATCATGCCTGCACCTGTTTTTTCTCTTAATTCTTTTACTAAACTTGCTGTAATCATTTATAGTTCCTCCTTTTAAATTAATTATTCGTTACTTTCTGCAACTACTTCTTCCATGCTTTTTTCTTCTTCAGCAACTGGTTCTTGTGTTTCTGATGTTGCTTCAAGAATTTCACCTTGTTTTCCTTCTATAACTGCATTTGCCATTACGTCTGTAATTAATTTTACAGCACGAATTGCATCATCATTTCCTGGAATTGGGTAATCAACATCAACTGGGCTGCAGTTTGTATCTACTAATCCTATAACTGGAATTCCTAATTTTTTAGCTTCTAATACTGCTATTCTTTCATTTTTTGGGTCTACTACGAAAATTGCTCCTGGTAGTTTTGTCATTTCTTTAATTCCACCTAGGTTTTTTTCTAGTTTTTCCATTTCATTTTTTAATTTTGCTACTTCTTTTTTAGGTAAAACATCAAATGTTCCATCTTGTTCCATAGCTTCTAATTTTTTTAATCTTTCAATTCTTGTTCTGATTGTTTTGAAGTTTGTAAGCATTCCACCTAACCATCTTTGGTCAACATAGAACATACCGCTCTTTTCAGCAGCTTCTTTAACACATTCTTGTGCTTGTTTCTTTGTTCCTATAAATAGAATATCTTGTCCTTCTTCTGCTAATTCCTTTACGAATGCATAAGCTTCATCAATCTTCTTTGATGTCTTTTGTAAATCGATAATATGGATACCATTTCTAGCTTGATAAATATACTCAGCCATCTTAGGGTCCCATCTCTTTGTTTGGTGTCCAAAATGTACACCTGCTTCAAGTAATTGTTTCATTGCAACTACTGCCATAATTCATTCCTCCTTGTTTTTTACCTCCGCAAAATTGTCAAAACGCTCATAAACACCTCACAAACTCCTTTGGAGCATAAGGCACAATTATGAACTAAATAATGCGTGCGTATTTTTCAACTTGTATAGTATATCAAATTTGAGCCCAAAAGTCAATAGTTTTTGACTAAAAAAGCAATATATTTTAAAGGAGGAGCACTTTTACATGCTCCCCCTTTTTTATGGGTCTACATTCAATGAATTTCGTAGATTCCATTTTCATTAATGGTAACAATAATTGTTCCATTTTTCACACCATCGATAAAATCATTCGCTATTTTGTCTGATATTCTATTTTTGTTGAAATATTTTTTTGCTCTGGCTTTCATGTCAAATGTGTAGATTTTACCATTTTCTCTGAAAGTCATTTCAAGACTTGCTGGTTTGCTTAAAATCCAGTTTCCATTGTCTTCTCTGACTTTTGAATAGCCCTGCTTAAAGTAAGGCCGAATGTCGCGAAAAGAACCTTGAACTCTAAGCTCTTCGGAATCATTATATGTACCATTGATGAATTCAGCCATGGATATTTCTCCTCTGCTGTAAATAAAATTTCACCATTTCGGTGATAAAATCATTATACCACACTTTTCAATATTATGTCAAATTCATTTGATTTACTCTAGTTCAAAAGCACCTGTATACAATTGATAATACTTTCCTTTTTGAGCTATTAATTCATTATGGTCTCCTCTTTCAATTATTTGGCCATGTTCTAGTACTATTATTGCTTTTGAATTTCTTACTGTTGATAATCTGTGTGCTATAACAAATACAGTTCTACCATTCATTAATTTATCCATTCCTTCTTGAACTATCTTTTCTGTTCTTGTATCTATTGAACTTGTTGCTTCATCTAGTATCATTACTGGTGGGTCGTTTATTGCAGCTCTGGCAATTGATAATAGCTGGCGTTGCCCTTGTGATAAATTAGCTCCATTTGAAGTTAATTTTGTATCATAACCTTGTGGTAAACGCATTATAAAGTCATGAGCATTTGCAAGTTTTGCCGCTTCTATTACCTCCTCATCTGTTGCATTTTCTTTACCATATTTAATATTTTCCTTTATTGTTCCTGTAAATAAGTTTGTATCTTGTAATACCATTCCTAAAGATTTTCTTAAGTCTGCTTTTTTTATTTTCTTTATATTTATTCCATCATACCTTATTTTTCCATCATCAACATCATAAAATCTGTTAATCAAGTTTGTAATTGTAGTTTTTCCTGCTCCTGTTGCTCCTACAAATGCTATTTTTTGCCCTGGTTTTGCATATAATGAAACATCATGAAGTACAAGTTTTTCTGGTTCATATCCAAAGTTTACATGTTCAAGTTCTATATGGCCTCTCAGTTCTTGGTATGTTGTTGTTCCATCATGATGTGGATGTTTCCATGCCCACATTCCTGTTCTTTCTTCTGTTTCTATAATCTCATCATCTACTTTTTTAGCATTTACTAGTGTTACATATCCTTCATCTTGTTCTGGCTCAGTATCTATTAATTCAAATATCCTGCCAGCACCTGCAAGTGCCATTACTACAGAGTTTAGTTGGTTAGACATTTGCATTATTGGTTGGTTAAAGCTTTGTGTTAATTGCAAAAATGTTGCAATTGCACCTACAGTAAGTTCTCCATTTCCTTTTATTGCTATTGCTCCACCTATAATTGCAACTAAAACATATTCTAAATTCCCAAGGTTGTTTAGAAGAGGCATTAAGATGTTTGCAAATTTATTTGCAGTTGTCATATTCTCACATAGTTCTTCGTTTATTTTATCAAAGTGCTCTTTTGCTTCATCCTCATAAGTAAATACTTTTATTACCTTTTGTCCATTTATCATTTCTTCTATATATCCATTTACTTTTCCTATAGATTCTTGTTGCTTAACAAAGTATTTTCCACTTTTACCAGCAACTTTTCCTGTTATGCTTAGCATTAAGAAGATAAATACTATAATAAATATTGTAAGTGGTATGCTTGTTATTAACATTGCTATAAATACTGCTATTACAGAAGTCATTGATGCTATAAACTGTGGTAAACTTTGACCTATCATCTGTGAAAGTGTATCTACATCATTTGTGTAATAGCTCATTATTTCTCCATGTGTATGTGTATCAAAATATTTTATTGGAAAAGATTGCATTTTGTTAAACATTTCATCTCTTATTTCCTTTAAAACTCCTTGAGAAATTCTTGCCATTATTCTTGTATAAACAAATGTTGATATAACTCCTACCAAATAAATCAATCCCATTGTTATTATTGCCTTTAAAAGACCTGTAAATACTGGGGTTGGCTCTAATAAAAGTGGAGAAATATAGTCATCTATTAATGTTCCTAAAAACATTGAACCTGCAACACCTGCAACTGAGCTAAGTATTATACATATAAAAACTATAACTAAATGCTTTTTATAATTTTTAGTAATATATCCTAAAAGCCTTTTAGCAGTTTTTTTCTTGTTTTTTACCATTTTAGGTGCCATTCCTGCTCCAGGTCTTCTACTGCCCTGTTTCATTCTTCCTCTCCTCCTTTTACTTGTGATTCATAAACTTCTCTATAAATTTCATTTGATTTTAGTAATTCCTCATGTGTTCCTATTCCATTTATTGTTCCATTATCCAATACTATTATTTTATCTGCTTCTTGTACTGATGATATTCTTTGGGCAATTATTAGTTTAGTTGTATTCGGAATTTCTTCTTTAAATGCTTTTCTAATTAAACTATCTGTTTTTGTGTCTACCGCACTTGTTGAATCATCTAATATCAATATTTTTGGTTTTTTCAAGATTGCTCTTGCAATACATAAACGCTGCCTTTGCCCACCTGATACATTTGTTCCTCCTTGTTCAATATGAGTCGCATATTTGTCTGGAAATTCTTGAATAAAGTTATCTGCCTGAGCAAGTTTGCACGCATTTATAAGTTCTTCATCACTTGCATTTTTGTTTCCCCATCTTAGGTTTTCCTTAATTGTTCCAGAGAACAATACATTTTTTTGTAAAACAACAGATACTTCATTTCTTAGAGTTTCAATATCATATTGTTTTACATTTTTTCCACCTACTAAAACAGTTCCTTCTGTTGCATCATAAAGCCTTGGTATTAGGTTTACCAAACTTGATTTTCCTGAGCCAATTCCTCCTATAATCCCAACAGTTTCTCCTGATTTAATCTTAAGATTAATGTTTTTCAAGCATTCCTTTTTCTTGTTTCCAACATAACTAAATGAAACATTTTTAAATTCTATTGAACCATCCTTTACTTCTCTTATTGGTTTATTAGGATTTTTCAAATCTGGTTCTTCTATTAATATTTCATAAATTCTTTCTGCTGAATTTCTTGCCATTGTGCTCATTACAAGTAGCATTGCAAGCATCATTAAACTTGTTAATAATCGAATTCCATAAGTAATTAAACTTGTAAGCTGACCAACTTCTAATTCACTCATATTAGTAGCCACAATTATTCTAGCACCAAACCATGATATTAGAATTATTGCTGAATACATAGCAAATTGCATAACTGGATTTGTTAAAGACATTAATTTTTGTGCTTTACTAAAGTCTTTATAAATATCTTGTGATATTTTCCCAAATTTTTTCTTTTCACTTTCTTCTAATAGATATGATTTTACAACTCTTATCCCACTTGTGTTTTCTTCTACAACATTATTCAAATCATCATATTTTTTAAATACTCTTTCAAAAACTGGGTAAGCTTTTCTAATAATAATGTATAGCGTCGCTCCGATTATTGGCATTAAAGCTAGGAATATTAGTGATAGTTTTTTGTTTATTGAGAATGACATTATTAGTGAAAATATAAGCATTAATGGCGTTCTTACCACTATTCTTGTAATCATTTGAAATGCCATTTGAACATTTGATACATCTGTTGTAAGTCTTGTTACAATACTTGATGTGCTGAATTTATCAATATTATTAAATGAAAAATCTTGTATTTTATAATACAAATCCTTTCTTAAATTCTTAGCAAAACCTGCAGATGCCTTTGATGCAGTAATTCCTGATAGAACTCCAAATGCTAATGATAAAATAGATGATATTATCAAAATCACACCAAACTTCAACACTTCACTCATCTGGCCTGCATAGATTCCTTTATCTATAAGCTCTGCCATAAGCAATGGAATAACAACTTCCATAATAACTTCTAGTGTTACAAGAAGTGGTGTAACAAATGCTGGCTTTTTGTATTCTCTTACAGATTTTCCTAAAGTTTTTAACATTTTTATCATAATTTTTTATCCTTTCATACTTTTTTGCGTGTAATATTTTAAAACTTTTATCTTAAAAAATTCTTAAATTACCATTTATCTATTATACTTTTATTTATTTTTTTAGTCAATATGTTTGCCTAAATTTGTGCATATTCTCCTGATTTTGGGTAATACTTGTTTTATGAATAAATTTGTGAATTTTTTAAAGGAATGCTTTGTATATAAGCAAACACCTAAATATGATTTTGTTTTAAACGAGAATAATGCTAGTGTAGGAAGCCAAAATAGTCCGGATTCTTTTTTACCTGATAGTGACATCTACAGTTCTTTAGATAAAAACTATACTTATCTTCGTGTTCAATACAATAGTTTAATTAACAGTGATGTTATAATGAGACCTTTTCAAATTGATATTATGGGTAAAAAATATGGAGCTTTATTTGTTGGGATTGATGGATTAATTAGCTCTGACTTAGTTAATAATTTCTTACTAAGACCTTTGATGGAGACAAATTGCCATACAAAAAGAGCTGGAACTTCAAAGGGTTCAAGCAGTAAAACTCCTAATAAGATAAATGTTGAAGACTATATTTTCAATAAGCTTCTACCCCAAAACACAGTAAGCAAAATTTCAAAATTCTCAGAAGTTGCATCTGCTATTAATGTTGGTAATTGTGCACTTTTTGTTGATTCTATAAACATTGCATTTTCCATCGATGTTAAGGGCTATGATTATAGGGGAATTGAAGCACCTAAAAATGAAATAGTTGTACGAGGTTCTCAAGAAGCTTTTGTTGAAAAGCTTAGAACTAATACTTCTATCCTAAGAAGATTAATAAATACACCTGATTTAATTATAGAAAACACAACAGTTGGAAATGCCAGTAAAACTCAAGTTGCAATTTGTTATATGAAAAATATTGCAAATTCCTCTTTAGTATCTGAGGTAAAATACAGACTTTCTAATTTAGATGTTGACTATGTTATTTCATCTGGAAATGTTGAACAACTAATTCAAGACAACAGTAGCATTGCTTTCCCTCAACTGGTTTCAACTGAAAGGCCAGATAAGGCAGCAAACCACCTATTAGAAGGGCGTGTTGTAATACTTGTAAATGGCTCACCTTATTCGCTTATTGCTCCTGGAATTTTAATGGATTTTTTATCTTCACCTGAAGATTTAAACTTAAAACATCAATACGCAAATCTCCTGAAAATAATAAGGCTAATTGCAGCTTTCATAACTCTTCTGCTCCCTGGTTTATATATAGCAATCTTAAACTACCATACTGAACTTGTTCCAACTGAATTACTGTTCACAATTGCAGGTTCAAGAAATAGTGTGCCATTTCCTGTAATTGTAGAAGTTATACTAATGGAATTATCTTTTGAATTAATACGAGAAGCTGGACTTAGAATACCAAACCCAATTGGGCCTACAATTGGTATAATAGGTGCTTTAATTTTAGGAGATGCAGCTGTTAGTGCAAACTTAGTAAGTCCTATTTCCATCATAATTGTTGCCTTAACTGGAATTTGCTCATTTGCAATACCTGATTTTTCATTAAACTTTACTTTTAGAATTTATAAGTTTCTATATATCCTCCTTGGATACATTGCTGGTTTCCTAGGAATAGCCTTAGGTCTATTTGCTCAAGTTTCAATACTTTCAAACCTAAATTCATTTGGAGTTTCATACCTAGAGCCATATATTCCAGTAACTAACTTTGATACCTCTGTTTCTTACTTTGTTAACTCAATTTGGAAAAGAGAACATAGAAGTGATTTTCTAAATACAAAACGCCCAAGAGAACAGCCTAGAATAAGCAGAAAATGGAAATATTGGAACAATATGTTTACAAAATAAAGGAGTGTGATATTATTTTGAATAATGTACAAAAAATTGGCCGAATAGAAGCTATAGCATTACACCTAGCTATAATATGTAACAATGTTATTTTTAACATAACATCAATCATCTTCAACACCTCAGGTTCTGCTTCCTGGCTTAACATTCTTTATATAAGTTTTCTAGCAATAATTTTTATGCTTCTAGTTTTGAAGCTCCTTAAGCCATTTCCAAGCTTAAACTTATTAGATATATCCAACTACCTAGGTGGAAAATTCTTAAAACGCATCATGGCTGGCTTATATATATTAATGTTTGTTGCTCTTACATCAATTTACCTTAGATACTATGTAAATGGACTACACCTTATTTACTTTCCTAGGTATAGTCTTCTAGCTATAGCCTTATTAACATTTGTTCCAGTAATTATTGCAAGCAGAACTGGTCTAAAAGCAATATATGGAACAAATTTGTTTGTTATACCAATTACTATACTATCCTCAATTTTGCTATTTTCAATCTCTAATAAAAATTTTTCATGGCAAAATTTCTGTCCCATATTTGGCTATGGTGCCAAGGAACTGTTCATAAATCAATCTATGAACATCTTTTCATTTAATATTATTGGATATATGTTTTTCTTACCACCATTTCTAAAAAAGGAAAACGAATTCAAGAAAATTTCTATAATTACATTAATTATTGCTGGTTTATATTATTTATTAACAGTTATTGCATTAACCATGACATTTGCCTACTCTTTCCAAACAGATGAAACATTTTCGCTTTACCTAATAGCTAGGCTCGCAACTCTAGGCCGTTTTTTTGAAAGAATTGATGCTATCTTCTTTTTTGTATGGATTCTAGCATTTTTATCTTTCTTGAGTTTTAACATATATATAATAAGCATCTTAATTAAACAAAGCTGTAATTTGGCTGATTCTAAAGAACTAATCTATAGTATATGTTCAATAATAATAGGAATTTGCTTTACTTTTAAAAACATGGCAGCAGCAAGTTCATTTACAGTTTCTTTCTATAAGCCTTTTACTGTTATCCTAATATTTGCCATTAGCTTCTTAGTAGTTTTGCTGGCTAATTTAAAAAAGAAAAGGAGTTCTTAAATGAAATTAAAAAACTTTTTTTGGGTAGTTATTTGCATTCTATCGGTAATCTTGCTTACAGGTTGTTATAGAGTTCAAGGTGTTGAAAATAAGGCATATGCTGTAGCAATTGGAATAGATTCATCTGATACACATAATTTAAAAATTGCTATACAATTTGCAGTACTAAATTCTTCTGAAAAGCCAAAATCATCAGGTGGTGCATCAAATGAAAATTCAAGCATAATTAAAGTTGATTGTTCAACTTTAGATTCTGGTATTAGCTTAATTAATAGTTATATCAGTAAACAAGTTAATCTTTCACATTGCAAAGCTGTTGTAATATCTGAAGAATATGCTTCTAATGGTCTTTCTAATATTATTTATACATTAATGAATAATGTAGAATTAAGGCCAGATTGTAATATAATAATAAGTAAATGTGATGCTTCTGATTTTTTGGAGAATTCAAAACCTGTTTTCGAATCTAACCCAGCAAAATATTTTGAGTTAAATTTTAATTCGAGTGAATATACAGGCTATATTAATAATATCACTCTTTCAGATTTTTATTATAATATTCTAAGCCATTCTTCTAGTGCTTCTGCAATTTTAGCTGGAATAAATACAAAAGTTGTTCAAGAAAAAAGTAAAAGTTCTATTTCAAATATGGATGATAACTATGTTCCTCGGACAAACCCCTATAGAATCTAAAAATCATGTTGAAAGTATTGGTATGGCTGTGTTTAAAGATGATGTTTTAATTGGTGAATTAAATAATATAGAAACTTTAAGTCATTTAATTATCACTAACAGACTTAAAAATGCTACTGTTAATATTAAAAATCCTTTTGACAACAGCAATAATATTTCATTTTATATAAGCGAAAACAAGAAAACTAAGCACAAAGTTTCTTTTGTAAATGGTCATCCATTTATAGAATGTGAAATTTGGCTTACAGGCAATGTTCCTACAATGTACGATTCAATTAATCTTTCTGATGAAAACTGTATGAATGTACTGAATGAGGAATTGAGTTCATATATAGAAACTCAAGTTTCTAGTTATTTATATAAGACTTCAAAAGTGTATCAATCTGATATTGCTGGATTTGGTGAATATGTAAAACCTAAGTATTTAACATGGCAAGAGTGGATTGATTCTGATTGGCTTCGGAAATTATTCAAATTCATTTTTTGAGGTAACTGTTCATTCAAATATTCAGGGTGGATACTTGTTTGAAAAAGTTTAAAAGGAGATGTTTTGTATTATGAATATAATTTTTATTGTTTTTTCTGTTATAGTATTTATAAAAACAATAAGCTATGGGATTTTTGAAATAAAAACAAATAACAATACCTTTGGTGGTATTGTTATATTTCTCATAGCTTTATTTGCTTTTATTTTTCCTAATGTAATTATTCTAACAAATGGATTATATTAATATACTATGCTTAGAATAATTGCAAGTACTATGAAGACTACTCCTAGGATAATTGTGTATTTTCTAAGTTGGCCTTCTTTTGTTCTACCCTTATTTTTCTCAAAGAATGAACTTCCTCCAGTTATAGCACTTGAAGCACCTTCATCTTCTTTTGATTGTGATAAAGTTAAGAATGTTAATACAACTGCAACTATTGAATATATTATTATTAATAATGTTTTCATATCAAAATCACCTTTCTCTTAATAAACTGACTTTATTATTGTAGCATAAAGTTTCTAAAAAAGCAATAATTTTATGCTATTTTTTGGAAACTATTATGTCCCCAAAGTTTTTGTTTTGTTCTGTTGTTATTTTATTTCTTCTGCTTAGTTCTAACATTCCTGAAAAAGCTGTTACTGTTTCTAGTTTTGTGTATTTCTTGCTTGTGCATAGTGCTCCAAATATGAATTTATGTTTTTTTACTAGTTCCCTGAAAATATCTTTTACTTTGCTTGCTACTGTAACTGTTTCTAATATGGCTATTTTCTCCATGTTTATTGCATTTTTATTTTTTTTGTTTTCATTTCTTTCTACTAGTAACCTATAGCTTTCTGCGATATCTTCTTTTTCATATTTTCTTTCTAGTTTTCGGTTTGGAAGTTCAATTTTTTCTGGCAACTTGAATATCCTTTTTGAATATGTGTTGTATTTTTCTCTAAATAGTTTTATTATTTCTTTATATCTTTTATATTCAATAATCCTTCTTATAAGTTCCTCTTCTGTAAGTTCTTCCTCATCTTCACCTTCTTTTGGTAAAAGGTGTTTTGATTTTAGGTACACTAAAGTTGATAGCATAACAATAAATTCGCTTGCTATTTCTAGGTTTAGTTCTTCCATAGCATTTAAGTATTCAATATACTGGTCTGTAATTTGGCTTATATTTACTTTATCTATATCCATTTTGTTTTTATCTACTAAATGGCATAGAAGGTCTAGTGGACCTTCAAAGTTTTCTAGTTTTATGTTATATTTTTTTGTTTCTAATGTTAGTATTTCATTCATTGCTAGTTTGTCTCCCTTTTATTCTTGTGCTAGTTTTATTGTATCGCTTAAATAGCCCTTTTTTCTTAAATATTGTACTATTTCTTCGGTGCTCATTGTATTTTGTTTTTTTGTAAATATATTTTTAGCAGAGTGAATTTCATATTCTAACATTTCTTCTTTGTTTTGGCATATAAATTCATCTATATCATTCTTTTTTATTCCTTTAGCTATTAATTTGTATTCTATCTCTTTGATAGACATATTTTTAAGGTTTTTAAATTCTGCTACTGCTCTTTTTATATATTCTAGGTCGTTTATATATCCATTTGTTTTTAATTCTTCTATAACTTCCTCTACTTGTTCAAGAGGAAGTTCAGAGAATTTAAGTTTTATTTCTGCTTCAGTTCTTTTTTTATATAGAACATATTTTAAAATTTTTGTTTTTAATTTATCATATTCTTCAAAATTATCCATTTTACCACTACTCTTCTGGTTCTGTTTCTTGTTCTGGGTCTACCACTTCATCTCCTAAGCTGTTTTCAAAAGCCTGCCTAAAGTTGTCTCTAATTTTTTCTTCTAGTTCTTTTGCTATTTCTGGGTTATTTTTGATATATGCTTTTGCATTTTCTCTGCCTTGTCCTATTTTTTCTCCTTTATAGCTAAACCATGCACCCGATTTTTCTACTAGATTCAAGTTTACTGCAATATCTAATATATTGCCTTCTTTTGATATTCCTTTTCCATATACAATATCAAATTCTGCTTCTCTAAAAGGTGGTGCAACTTTGTTTTTAATAACTTTTACTCTAGCTCTTGCTCCTGTAACTTCTCCATCTGTTTTTATATTTTCAATTTTTCTTATATCTAATCTAACTGAAGCATAGAATTTAAGTGCTCTACCACCTGGGGTTGTTTCAGGGTTTCCAAACATTATTCCGACTTTTTCTCTTAATTGATTAATAAATACAATAACAGTTTTAGATTTATTAATTACACCAGCAAGTTTTCTAAGTGCTTGAGACATAAGCCTTGCTTGTAAACCAACATGAGCATCTCCCATATCTCCATCGATTTCTGCTTTTGGAACTAATGCTGCAACAGAGTCTACAACAATAATATCAACAGCTCCACTTCTAGTTAAAGCTTCTGCAATTTCTAGTGCTTGTTCTCCTGTATCTGGTTGTGATACTATTAGGTTATCTATATCAACTCCTAGATGTTTTGCATAAACTGGGTCTAAAGCGTGTTCAGCATCAATAAAAGCTGCTTCTCCACCAAGTTTTTGTGCTTCTGCAATTGCATGTAATGCAAGTGTTGTTTTACCAGAAGACTCTGGTCCAAATATTTCTATAATTCTTCCTCTAGGAATACCTCCTATACCAAGTGCTATATCTAAGCTAAGTGCTCCAGTTGGAATAGCTTCAATATTCATTGCTTTATATTCTCCAAGTTTCATTACTGAGCCTTTGCCAAACTGTTTTTCTATTTGCCCCAAAGCAGCTTCCAAAGCCTTTTTCTTTTCTAAATTATCTGTACTCATAAAAAATTCCTCCTAAATTTATTTCTCAAAACTTTTGTTTGGTATTATTATATATTAAAAATTGAATTTGTCAATACTTTTTACAAAAGTTTTAAATATTTTTTCTCCCGATTACTTTATGTATTTAATCATATTTTGAGCAAAAATTCAAGAGTTTGCGGATAAAAAAAAGAATTCCCAAGCCGACCTAAGGTCCGGCTTGGGAGTGCTGGCAGTTACGAGGCTTGTTCTCCCACTGCACTCTAGCCTTCCACTTTCGCCCTATCCTACTCTACAACCTCTGGGATATCAGACTGATAATACTGGCATTCCTTCTGGTGCTCCAACAGTTGAATCAACTACATAAGAATATCCATCTACTGGTATATTTCCTAGTACGCTTGAATCTGTTGTCACTCTTAAAATTCATCTTGGGATTTAGTTTACAAATTGCTTGTTTATTCTTTTAATTTTTCGATTTCTTCTTGTGATAAACTAGTTAATTTAGAAATAAGCTCGATTGAAAGATTTTCTTTTAGCATGTTTTTGGCTATTTCATTTTTACCTTCGTTTCTTCCAGCCTTCATTCCTTTTTCTATTCCAGCCTTCATTCCTTCTTCTTTGCCAGCTTTCATTCCCTCTTCTATTCCAGCTTTCATTCCTTCTTCTTTGCCAGTTTTATATCCTTCATCTTTTGCATATTCTAAACTTGCCTGCTCATCTCTTA
>USHY01000022.1 GCA_900554635.1 uncultured Clostridium sp.
TGTACTGCAACTGCTGTATCTCCAAGCATTGTTTCTGGTCTTGTTGTTGCAACTGTTAAGAATCTATCTTCTCCTACTACTTTGTATCTTATATGCCATAGGTGTGTTGGTGCTTCTTCATACACAACTTCTGCATCTGAAATTGATGTATGGCAACATGGACACCAGTTTATCATTCTTTTACCTTTATAGATTAGTCCTTTATCATATAATTTTTTAAATACTGTAAGTACAGCTTTTGATAATCCTTCATCCATTGTAAATCTTGAGCGAGACCAGTCTGCTGAACAGCCTAATCTTTTTTGTTGCCTAACTATTGTTCCTCCATATTCTTCTGTCCATTTCCATGCTTCTTCTAGGAATTTTTCTCTACCTATATCATGTTTATCTATTCCTTCTTTTTTTAGTTTTTCAACAATTTTTACTTCTGTAGAAATTGCAGCATGGTCTGTTCCTGGTACCCATAAAGTGTTATATCCTTGCATTCTTTTATATCTTATTAATATATCTTGAAGTGTTCCATCTAGTGCATGCCCCATATGTAATTTTCCTGTTACATTTGGTGGTGGCATCATTATACAATAACTTTGTTTTGTTTTATCTCCGCTTGGTTTAAAATAATCATGTTTTTCCCAATTTTCATATATATCTTTTTCAAATTCATTTGGTTCATATTTTCCTTCTAATTTGTGATGGCACATTTTTACATCTCTCCTTTATAGTTCAAAACGGCACATATGGCCGTTTTATTTTTAGTTCATATAATCTCTTAGTTTTTTACTTCTACTTGGATGTCTTAGTTTTCTTAATGCTTTTGCTTCTATTTGTCTTATTCTTTCCCTTGTTACATCAAACTCTTTTCCTACTTCTTCTAGTGTTCTTGCTCTTCCGGTCTTCTAAGCCGAATCTTAATTTTAGCACTTTTGCTTCTCTTGGGGTTAATGTGTTCATTACTTCATCTAGTTGTTCTTTCATAAGTGTGAATGAAGCTGAATCTTGTGGGGCTGGGCTATCTTCATCTTGTATGAAATCTCCTAAATGGCTATCATCTTCTTCTCCAATAGGGGTTTCTAGTGATACTGGGTCTTGGGCTATTTTTTGTATTTCCATTACTTTGTCTACTGGCATGTCCATTTCTTTTGCAATTTCTTCTGGAGAAGGTTCACGACCTAATCTTTGAAGTAATAGTCTTGATGTACGAATTAATCTATTTATTGTTTCCACCATATGAACTGGTATTCTTATTGTTCTTGCTTGGTCTGCAATTGCTCTTGTTATAGCTTGTCTTATCCACCATGTTGCGTATGTGCTGAATTTATATCCTTTTGTGTAGTCGAACTTTTCTACTGCTTTTATTAATCCCATGTTTCCTTCTTGAATTAAATCAAGGAACAATAAACCTCTTCCTACATATTTTTTTGCAATACTTACAACTAGCCTTAGGTTTGATTCTGCTAATTTTTGTTTAGCTTCCTCATCTCCTTTCAGTATTCTTTTTGCAAGTTCAAGCTCTTCATCATATGATAATAACTGAATTTTTCCAATTTCACGCAAATACATTCTTACTGGATCATCTGTATTTATTCCTTCAAATGAGATTGAATCTATATCATCTAGTTGTAGATCTTCAACTTCTGTTAAGTCATCTATATCTGGCTCTTCTATGTCATCTTTTAGTACATCTACTCCCATTTCTTCCATTACATCAAATACTTTATCTATTTGGTCTGGGTTTGCTTCTCCTAGTTCTGTTGCTAGTTCTCCATATGTTATCTTTCCTTTTTCTTTTGCCTTTTTTATTATTTCTGTTACTTTTTTTTCTGGGCTTTCCTCTGGTTTTTGTTCCATTAATTGTTCTTTATTTTCTTCGATATTATCTGTTTGTTCTATTTTTTTATCTTCTTCCATGTTCTCCCCCTTTTATCTGGAAAAAAATTATTTTATCATTTTCTTTTCGATAATTATTTTGCTTATTTCTTCAATTATTTTTATTTCTTCTTCTTTGCTTAGTCCTGGTGTTTGCTGTTTTTCAAGTAATTCTGCCTTTTTATTATCTAGTTTTTCTATTTTATATGTGTTTATAGCATTTTTTATTGCTTTTTCATCATTTTTTATTGTATAATCTTCTGCCATTACTTCTGTTAATCTGCTCATTGTTTCATCATCATTTGCAAATTCATTTATAATGCTGTTTATATTACTATTTCCTTTTTCAAATTCTTCATACAGTTTGATTAATATTTTTTTATTTATTTCGGATTTGAAATCTTCTGGTTTTATTTCATTTTTCATTTGTTCATATGCTTGTTGTTGTTCTTGCAGTAATAAGGCTATTATTGCTTTTTCTCTTTCTATTAATTTTTTATCTGTATTGTCCTTTTTAATGGCAACCTGTGGTCTTTTTTCTAAAACTTTTTGGCTAACTTTGTTGTTTTGTATTTTATTTATTTCTGCATATAATGCTTCTTTTGATATTTTATATACATCTGCTATTTTATCTATATATAACTCTTGTTCTATTTTACTATCAACAGTTTTAAGTATCTTAGCAGTTTCTTTCAAAAATTTTATTTTATCACTTAAGTTGTTTAGGTCTAGGCTGTTTTTTAGCACTTTTGTTTTAAATTCAACTAGTGATATTGCATTTTCTACAAGTAAATTGAATCTTCCGTTACCATATTTAATAACATACTCATCTGGGTCTTTTGCTCCCTCCATTTGCAGTATTCGAACATCACATCCAACATTTTTTAGTATTTCTAGTCCTCTCATTGTGGCTGCTTGTCCTGCTGCATCTGAATCGTATGAAATAGTTACTTTTTCTGTGTATTTTCTAAGAAGTCTTGCTTGCCCTTCTGTAAGTGCTGTTCCAAGTGATGCAACTGCATTTGGTATTCCCCTTTGGTGAAGTGATACTGCATCCATATAGCCTTCACACATTATTATGTTATTCATATTTACACTTTTTGCAATATTTAGTGCAAATAAGTTTTTTCCCTTACTATAGGCAATTCCTTCAGGTGAGTTTATATATTTTGGTTTCTCGTTAGGAATTAAGGTTCTTCCGCCAAATGCTATGAATCTATTTTTTACATCTTGAATTGGGAACATTAATCTTCCCTTATATACATCAAAATATCCATAGCTTCCTTTTTTAACTAGATTTGATGCCAAAATTTCTTCTTCATTAAATCCTTTGTTTTTTAAAAGATTATATAATTCATTATTAGGATTTGAATATCCGATTTTGAATTTTTTTAATGTGTTATTATCTAATCTGCGAGTTTTTACATAGTCTTGAGCTGGCTTAGCTGTTGGTTTGTATAAATTTTCATGGTAATATTCTGCCACTATTTCATTTATCTCAAACACTTTTTTTCTTAAAATGTCTGCTTTTGTTTCTCGTTCGGTCTCTAATTTTGGTAGTGCAATTCCTGCTCTTTCAGCTAATATTTCTATAGCTTCTCTATAATTTACATTTTCAATTTTGCATATGAAAGTAATAGCATCACCACCAACTCCACAACCAAAGCAATGAAAAATTTGCCTGTCTGGAGAAACAGAAAAAGAAGACGTTTTTTCTTTATGAAAAGGACACAATCCAAAGAAATTTCTACCGCTTCTTTTTAATATTACATATTGTGATATGATGTCTACTATATCATTATTCGATTTTATTTCATCAATAAGAGCTTCACTATAACGCACCATTTTTAGCACCTTTCCTACTATATAATATTCGACAAAAAAGACATTATACCTTCTTGTATTTACATAATTTGAAAGGTAGCTAAATAAAAAGCTACCTTTTATTATCTCAAAGATTCCTTAGAATCATCAACCAGTTTTTGTGCTTTTGCTAGCTTATCTCTTGCACTACTTGATAAATACATTGCTGCATATACTGCTTGAGATTGATCCATATCATCTGTTACTCTTAAATTCTTAATAAATTCCTTTGTTTCTTTGCTGTTTCTTTCTGCTTCAGCATAAGATTCTCTTGTTCTTGCTGATGTGTTCATCGCTGCAAATATTTTGTCAGCATCATCATTTCGTAATTGCTCTAAAAATTCTTTTCTTTTTTCTGTCATATAAATAACCTCCTAGAAAATTTAAGATGTGTATATTATACTATACTTTTTAAGAAAAGTAAAATTTTTGAAAAAGCCTTTATTTTTCCATATTTTTGTAATATAATACTAATGAAGAAGGGATAGATGATTATGAAAAAATATAAATTGGCTTTAGTTGGTGCGACTGGTTTGGTTGGAAGAACTGCAATTAAGGTGTTGGAAGAAAAAAATTTACCAATTTCAGAGTATGTTTTTTTTGCTTCAAAGCGTTCTGCTGGAAGTATTATGGAGTTGTTAGGACAAGATTATGTTGTAAGAGAATTAAATGAACATTCTTTTGATGAAGGGTTTGATTTTGCAATTTTCTCAGCTGGTGGTGATGTTTCTAGGAAATTTGCACCTATTGCTGCTTCAAAGGGATGTATTGTAATTGATAATAGTAGTACTTTTAGAATGGATAAAAATGTGCCACTAGTTGTGCCTGAGGTTAATTCTGAGGATTTAAAAAGTAATTCTGGAATTATAGCTAACCCTAATTGCTCTACTATTCAAGCAGTTGTTGCTTTAAAACCTTTGGATGTAAAATATGGTATTAAGAGAATTGTGTATTCAACATACCAAGCTGTTTCTGGTGCTGGTCAAAAAGGAGTTCAGGATTTACAGGATACTTTAAATGGTTTGGAACCTAAAAAATTTCCTCACCCTATTGCTAATAATTGTTTGCCACATATAGATGTTTTCACAGATTCTGGTTACACAAAGGAAGAATTAAAAATGATTAATGAAACTAGAAAAATTTTGCATAAACCAGATTTGAGAGTTACTGCAACTTGTGTAAGGGTTCCTGTTATGAATTCACATAGTGAGTCTATTAATGTTGAATTTGAAAATGATTTTGATTTGGAAGAATTAAAAGAAGTTTTGAAAAATAGCCCTGGAATTATTTTAATGGATAATCCTGCTGAAAATATATATCCTCTAGCCACTCGTGCAACTGGTAGTGATGAAGTGTATATAGGTAGAATTAGAAGAGATGATAGTGTTCCATTTGGAGTAAATATTTGGGTTGTTTCTGATAATGCAAGAAAAGGGGCTGCAAGTAATGCAATACAAATAATGGAAAAATTAATGTAGCAAAATAGGGGCTTTATTGCCCCATTTGTTTTACCATTATTTCTCCAAATACAGCATACCCTTGTAGTGGGTTGTTTACTAGTACATGTGTTATTGCTCCTATGAACTTGCCATTTTGAATTATTGGAGCCCCACTCATTCCTTGTATTATTCCACCAGTTTTTTCTATGAGTTTTTGGTCTATTATTTCTATTAGCATGCTTTTATTATTATCGCTATTATTTTTGTATATTTTTTTTATTGAAATTTCATATTCTTTTCTTATTCCATCATCTAGGCATAATAAAATTGTTGCTTTGCCAAGTTTTATTTCATCTTTTAGTGCTACTTCCAAGCTGTTTTCTGTATTTATGTTAATACTGTTTGTTTTATTTAAAGTACCATATATTCCAAATTTTGTGTTTTGAGAAATTTTTCCTATTATATGTTCATCATCTATTATTCCTCTAATTTCCCCTGGAGTTCCTTTTTCTCCTTTTTTTATTTTTGTTATTGAACTTGTTACAAATTCTCCACTTTCTATTGTTATTAGTTTTGCCGTATCTTTATCTACTATTCCATGCCCAAGTGTTGCAATTTTCCCTGTTTCAGGCTCATAATATGTTGCTGTTCCTATACCACATGCTCCATCTCTTACCCATAGGCCAATTTTATATTTGTTGTCTTTTGCCTTTACAGGTTCAATATTTGCTATATATTCATCTCCATCTCGAAGATATTTAATCTCAACATTTTTTCCATTGGATTTATTTACATTTTCAATAAGTTCTGCTGTTGTGGTAACATTAATATTATCAACTTGTGTAATTAAATCACCTTCTTTGATGCCTGTGTTTTCATAAGGTTTTTTACCCTCAATCTCAGTCATACCAATTACTAAAACGCCATTTGAGTACAGTTTTATCCCTATTGAATTGCCAAGTGGTACAACTTTGGAGTTTTTAATGGTACTTACATGGATATCTTTAATTTTAATTACATTAAACAGCTTAACAGCAACAGTTTTTTCCTCAACATTATTACTACTGCTTGAAGCCATAACAGTATTGGCTTTCCTCTCCTGTAAGCACACACCGAAAATTTCGCCAACATTAAGTTCCTCGTTTTCGAAAAGGACTATGTTAGTTGGAATTGATAAGATGTTGGTTGTATAGATTAATGCTAGAAGTAGCATTGTGATTAATAAAGTTTTTTTAATAAAATTCAAATATGGTCACCCTAAAATTTAGGATAACCATATTTTTGAAAAATATAATTTAGCTAGTAAAATATTCTATGCTTACTTTTATACCATTGAAATCTGTTATTCCGCAAGCATCTTTTAAGCCATCTAAGCTTAAATACATATTAGTTCCATCGATTATTATAATTCCACTACTTGCAGTTGGTCTAGTTGTAATTACAATTTGTTTAATCAAAGCTCCACCAGCATTCCTTACAGTTACTGTCATTGGTTTTTGTGCAGATACTTCAATATCAGAAATATCCAATCTACCATTAACAGTTTCAACCTCTTCTGGTTTTGATTCATTTATTCTATAAAGAATATCCTTAAATGTATCTGTTAAATTTGAAGCATCAGCAGATAGCAACTCCGAATTTGGTATAAACATGTCTTTCATTTCTTTCAATATGTGTATTGGCTCATCGCCAAATCTTATCAGATATAAACCTTCAACATTATAAACATCTCTCAATTCTCTAAGTTCATCAATTCCAGCATCGTGAGGATTACCATCTGTCATGAATATTATAACTCTATACCTATCGTTAAATCCAATTCCTAAGTCTGATCTAATTAGTTGTTGTGTTGTTATAAATGCTTTATTGTAGTAAGTACCTCCTCCTTTTCCATATTTTTGTGCTATTTCATCCTTGATTCTATTTAACTCATATGTATAAGAATTTCTTATGCTTCCAATAATTTCACTATCGTCACTAAATCGTACAAAACCTATATAAAAGTCTGAACTTAAGCCTGTTCCAATCATTGCATCCAAAATCTCATAACATGAGTTTTTCACTTTATCATAATTACTTGTCATTGAGCCTGAATCATCTAGTATAAAAATTAAATCTGTATTATTTATTGATATCTTTTTCTTTGTTACTGAAATTTTTATTGTATCATAAAGTTTTGCTGTTAATTCCTCTAGTTGGTAATATCTTTCTCTGGCTAAAGCTTCATTGTATGATTTTTTTTGGAGATATGCTATCTCTGGATTATGAGTTTGTTCATAATTTGCTTTATTTACTATACAATAATAACATGAAGTTTCTGAGTATGTATCTTCACTATTATCGTGTTGATAATAATATATGGTATTACCTGCTTTAGTAAATTCTTTTTGAACATATTCTACACTTCTATACCCAGTATATATTATTTTTCCACATTTTTGACAATACACTCTATGGTAATTTACATCTTCACCTCTAAAATACAATTCACCTGGCTCTACATATTCTCTATTTGTTGTACTAGTTGCTACAGCATATCCATTGTATATTTTTAATCCAATTTTAGGTCCTTGGAAAAATGTAATTAGTGAGATATTACTAAATGCTCTATCCCAATCACTATCTGTTAATTTAGGCATTCCATTTGTTTGCCCTATTGCATTATGGTTTGATATTGCTAAATTTAAATTTGTAATAATACTATCCCTCATTATTTCTTTTTTATGCATTACTATATCTGAATTTTCATCTTCAGGATCGTTTGTTGCACTTATTTTAAAGATATTGTTTGTAAGTGGTATTTTATCTATCAAATCATTGTCAGCCTTTTTTTGTACTTGTTCCAAAGTCTTTGTTCCTAATTTTTGTTTTACCCAATTTGTAAAAGCATATGCCTCAGTATAGTAACTTATTGCACTAAAATCTCTATATACTGTTGTAAATCTTATGTCATCTAATCCTAATTCTTTTAATTTTTGTTCCTTGATTATTGTATCAATTACTTCTATTCCATTGACTTCCTTTGAATTTTCTGGTTTTAAGCTAATACACCATTTCCCTTTGTCTTTCCCATTTAGCACTTGGTATATTTTTTTATATTCAGTTGTACCATCTGAATTGCCCCATAATATTGATATTGATTTGTATTTGCAAGTATTTGAGTTCAAGGTAACACTATCAGAATTATCAATAAACCTTCTTTGTTTAGTTGATGGATCTATTGTAAAGAAATTATCTTTTAAACCATCATAATATAATTTTTCATGTGTAATATCATATATATATTTAAAAGTTTCTAATATATATTGTGAATTTTCAAAGTATAGTACTTGTTCTTCTAAAATTTCTGTTTCTATCAATGTATTATCTGCATTCATTCCTTTAAACGATTTACTAACCAAAATTGATGAATCATTTTTGGGAGTAGCTGTATTTGTATATGCACGAGGAAGCGAATTGCTATCAGTATATATTAAATACCCTGTTTTATCTACATATTCTCCATCTACTTTTCCATATACATATATTCTATTATCTAAAGTATAATTCACTACAATACTTGTATTAACTCCTTGATATCTTGCTGCATATGCTATTTTATTATTCAAAATACTTCTATATTCGGTTTTTGCATCACTTATATTTGTTGTTAAATCATTATAAACTTTTTGTTGTGTGTTCCCTTGGTCATCCTCATATGTAAAGTAGTAAGTCTTTCCATTTGTTTTGGCTTGATATAGAGTTTCTCCTGTATCTGAAAGAGTAATTTGATTTGTTCCTGCTGAGGTATTATCATAAAACAATTGAACTCCATCATCATTATTAGCCGTTATTGGTACATATGTAGGTGCATAAATATAGTATCCATCATACATTGTTGCTGCTACAGCAGGAATATAGTTTGCCATATATTCTTTAGCTGTTCCTGATAAATGTAAATTGTTTGCCAAACTGTTTATGAAAGTATTAATTGAGGCTTGAACATTTTCCCTAGCTTTTTGAGTTCCCTTTTGACTTACCCATTCTGACCAATCAACAGTATTTACTTCAAAAGACTTAATACCTTCTTTAGTTGCTTCTGCAAGTTTCATATCATAGTCTGCCTGCATCTTCAATGTTTTATGTTGCAAATTTAAGTAGTATGATAAAATCGCTACTAGTGGTAGTGTTACTACTAAAAAAATTATTGCTAAATTTTGAAGTTTCATAAATTTTTTCCTTTCTTATGTTTTATCATTATCCTTGTACATAATCCACTGTAATTGTTGCGTTTTGCCAGTCATCATCATTCATATTCAAGATTTCCTTAACTAATTTTAAATCCAGAACATATTTACCAGCATCATTATATATAACATATGATGGCATAGTCTCACCAACCGTATAAACTTGACTGTTTACAGTTACAGTTACTTTATAATTTGCATTATAATCAACAAGTTTTATCTTTAAATCAGTGCTATCCATTTGTGAATCTGGTAGTGGTACAAGTGTTTCTACCTCTACTTTTTTATTTACTAATGATGTGAATTTTTCCCCGATGCTACTTCCCATCAGCTTACCTCCGCCACTTATCATTTGGCAACCTTTTTGACCAAAAGTCTTGTGGATAACCGTGATTTTCCTGTACCACAACAAGGTGTTGTATAGAAATAATCATATTTTCCTGAGTTTGCAGCTACATAACTAGCTGCACTACTTAAACGCTCGTCTTCCGCTGTCCAAGACAATAAGACAACACATCTTATTCCACTTTTCCCATTAATTTCACCAAGCGCTGTGCTCATTGCTGTCACATAATTACTAGGAGTCTCATCATCTCTCGCATCATTAATCCAGGTTATATCGTTTAAATCCCTATATATTCTACCAGGATTACATGTCAAGACAAAACAAAGTGATCCCCTATTTCCCACCGCATCAATAATATTTTCCATAAAGGTTTTGCTAGTGTTATTATTATTATGCCAAGGCATAGTATAATGTTGACAGTCTAAAACAACCACTATATCAAGGTTTCCTGCAATAGTTTGTTCTACCTTTGTATATCTCTTTGATTTTACTGTTACTGTTTTTTCGCCATCATGTATTGTTACTGGATTTGTTGTAATCTCAGTACCTTCAGCCTCACTTTTGTTCACAACTAGTTGAGCTGCTGAAGCTCCTATAGTATGGGTATCTTTTCCTGTTAGTTTATAAAACATGTTTTTTAATATTGTTGCTACTGTTACATTTGAGTTTTTGGCCGTTACAGTTATGTAATCATCTTTTTTCAATTCATACTTTCCATCTTCTCTTATTTTATCAAGTATAGTATTTGTATATACAGAATAATATTTATATTCACCAGTTAATGCACTTGAAAGAGTTGTTGTTGCTCTTCTAGGGTTGTCATCAATTATTTGTGCCTCTATTTCAATGTCATAAGAATTTCCTGTTGCATATAACTTTTGTATTAATTTATTGTAATCAAATTCTGTTATCTCCCCTTGTTTTGTAACTGTATCAACAAAGTCTGATACTGCCATTTGAGTAACTGTTTGAGAGATTTGGTCATGTTTATTGGCTACTATTATCAAAGGCAAAATAAACATTAAAATTACTGCTATAAATATTCCTATAATTGTCATTAGTGTATCTGACATTTTTATTCTCCCCTTATTTTAAAATTAGGGCAACACTCCTTGTTGCCCTATTATAAATTTGTTTATTTACCTGTTGTTGAAACTAGTGCAGAAGCACTTGCTTCTATTGCAATGGTGTCTTTTCCTACAATAGTGTACAAGAAGTTTTTAATTTTAGTTCCCATTGTAACATTAGTATTCTGAACTCTTGCAAGAACATAATCACCTTGTTTTAATTTTTTTACTCCATTTGTTTTAATTTCATTTTCAATAGTATTTGTAAATTCGGAATAATAAATGCTTTCTCCAATTACCTGAATAGATTCACCGGCAGCACCTTTCTTTCCTGGATTATCTGCTAATGTTTGAACTTCCAAATCTACTTGGTATGAATTACCTGTTGCATATAGTTCTTGTATAAAATCATTGTAATTACTTTGTGTAATTTTTCCCTCTCTTGCAGCTGTATTTACAAAATTAGATACTAATGTTTGAACTGCAGATTGTGTAATATTATCATTTTGGCTAGCAGTTGCCATTATTGGTATTGCAAATAATACTACTGCTGCTACCATTATTGCCATAACCGTAATAAAAGTATCTGACATAAAAATTCCCCCTTAAACTCTAGTATAAATTATATATGCTCTCACTGTACCTGGTGTAATTGTTATTTTAGTTCCATCTTCTGCTGTTCTATATACTCCCCCTGTTGTTATTTCAACAACTCGTTCTCTAAATTCCTTTGTACCACTACTTAATGAGTTCTCTATATATGCTTTTTTATCTGATTCTAAAGATGCACCAGTAAAAACATTTACACTTGAACCATCAATTATTTTAATTACAATTTGTTCTTTTGCTTGAGAATGTAAAGAAGAAATAATTGCTTCCTCCCCAACTAGTCTACCATTTTCTGTTGTTTCCGTTGCCCATTCATAATAATTGGTTTTATCTGAACTCCACAAAACTTTATCTGCTGTATCTTTAATTTGAGTCATTAGTGCAAAAATTATTGACAAAGCCACAATAAAAACAAATATAGCAAAAGCCATTTTTAAAGCATCTGAAGCATTCTCCATATTATTCCTCCCATTTTTGTTTTTATAAAGGTTTATCCCAAACATAAAACATATCAAAAATATATATGCCTTATGTTTAGGATAAGACTTTCTAAAAATCTTATCCATCTTTTGTAAAATCGTGGTTTATTGTTTTACTTGAATTACAGAAGCATAACCTGCATCATAAGTTATAATTTCTATAGTGTATTTTTTATTTGTTGCATATCCTGAAGCATTTTTAATTTCTGTTGTTCCATCATCCTTAACAACTTTAACTTGATGATCAGGATTTGCTGCATTACTTGCATTTACTGCTGAAAACATAGCACGAACTTGGCTTCCGCTTTGTTCACCTTCATAGCTTGTAAATTGAGCATTAAAAGATTCACTTGCCATTGTTTCAGATCTTTTTTGAGCACTATCTTTCATTGGGTTTATTGAATTCATAACTAAAACGCCAACTGAAATTAATAGTATTGAAATAAGTATAGCACCAGCTATAATTAAAGCCTTTGAAGCATTCTCCATAAATATCACCTCCATTTTTATAAATTAATATTTTATTTATAGAGTTCTAACCCTCTAAAAGTTAATAACAAAATTTACTACTCCACTTCTTCAAAAATCATTTTTTTAATTCTTCCGTTTTCTTTGTGATACTCAAGTCCGTACACATTTGAACTTTATCAATCCAAAATTTTCTACAAACCTTGTTGTATCACTGTTGTAAAATGATTCCATTGGGTATGTTTTATTAGTTTCAGTAATTTTGATATCAATCTTTATACTATTTTCACCATTTTCTATGTATTGCTGTTTTTCATCCTTTGAGACTCTATTTAGTTCATTTTCATTAACGGCTTTATTTATTAATGTTGCGAGTTCTATTCCATAAATTGTGCGATCTTTATAATATTCAAACTCGGCATTTTTTTGTTTTATCAATCTATATGTTGTGTTTTTTAGAATGAGTAAGCCAATTGTTGAACACAAAATTATAATAATTGGAATTGATATTAAGATAATTGTTTTTTTCATTTTTACTCCTAAACCAATTATAATATTAAATTTTTCTTTTTGCAACATTTTTTGAGCTAATTATTTAATTTTTTTAAATGTTAATTTGCTAACTCTTCCAGTTGAGTTATATTGCTCATCAAGGCATTCAAATACATTAATTTGGTATGGATGACCATTAATTTCTGTTAATATATATTTACCTAAGAACTCACTTTTCCATATTTCAAAATCCTTTTGATTTTGTGTTGTTACTTCTTGTGTGATTGAACCTATTGTTACAAAAATTTGAGTTCCTTGATCTAGCTGTTTAGCTACACTTGCTGCAGTAACTACATCTTGAGCCGTTAAGGTCTTTTTTCCCATGTATATCTCAAAATTGCTATTATATTTTTGTAACTCAACTGCATCTAATTGTTGTACATACTGTTCTGATGTGTTCTGAAAAGTTCGTGAAAGATATGCCCAAACTGAAAGTACCATCATTGCCAAAAATACACCACCAGCAATTAACAAAGCTTTTGCTGCATTCTCCATACGCTACTCCTTTAATCTAAATTCTACATAGTTTACTCTACCTGTATCACTGTTATATTCCATTTTTACACACTCAAATATTGAAGTTTTTCTTAGGAGTACAGTACTTTTTTGCATCACTGTAACTCCATCATCAAAATACACAACAACTGAAACAGTGTATTTAGAATTGTTATCATTATCATAATTATTTTGTTCGGCCTTGTTTATAACAGTTAATACATCAGTTCCATATAGAAGCCTTTTGTTATAAGCTTCCCATTCTGAATTCCAACTAGCAAGTCTTTCAACTTCTTCACCTTTTTTTTCAGCATTTCCTATTGTTGATAAATTAGTAAACATATACACTAAAAGTGATATTGTTAATATTCCAAGTAAAATTCCTCCTGCAATTAATAATGCCTGTGAACTATTTTCCATAAATTATCCTTCCTTTATCTAAACAATAGTTACATTCCTTGAACTGATGAGAAAGAAGATGTCATTGATGTTAAACCTATTGCGACTAATGGAACGATTAAATATCCAACGAATAATCCAACCATTGGTGCAAATCCAACGATTTTACCAATCATTCCTTTTCTTTTTATTAATCTTTCATTTGACTCTGCACGTTTAGCTTGGTAGTAATCTCTCTCATTGTCTAATTCATCAAAAGCTTCTCTTATTGGTATTTTCTCAACAGCTGCTTGAAGACTTTCAACAATTCTTACTAGTTGTGGGAAAGTTATTTCATCTTTTAATTGTTCTAAAGCTTCCCATGCACCTGCTTCATAATTGTTTAAACATCTTGTGATAGGTTCTCTAAATATATTAGAATATCTTTCTAGCCATTCAAGTATCATTTCAACATTAACTCTTTCAATTTTCATTAACATTAATATAATTGTTTGATACTCCATAACCTCGTTTTCCATCTCAAGAGCTCTCATAACTTTCTGTATCATTAACATCCATGTTGGTGCACAATATCCTAAATATCCAAATATAAGTGCTAATAATAGTTCAAACCATTTAAAAGTTTCCCCATTTACAACTTTTAATTTGTCCATTATTTGTCCTACAGCAACATCTAGCTCTCCTTCTGTTGCATCTTTATATAATTCCACCTTTGGTAGGAAAGCTTTTATTTCACTCTCTGTAACATCATTTCTGCCCTTAAATTTATCCAACACTACATTTTGAGCTTTTGTAACTTCCATTGCCTCTGCTTTATCTTTTTCATTCATTGAACCAAGCAGGTTATAATCCGAAGTGGGTTCCTCATACACATAATTTTTTGCTACAGTGTGTCCAAAAGCAAATAGTAAAACTGAAATTAATGCTGCTACAAAAAATAATACAACCTTATTAACATATAGTGTTTCAAGTTTTTGCCTAGTTGCTGCATCTTTCATAAGTTTTGTAACTATTCTACGCTCTTTAGTATTTTTCTTTGGTATAAATAAATCCATTATTTTCTTTATGATTGGTTTATTATATAGTTTAATTTGCCATACCTTGTTTTGATCTTTAAAATCCTCTTTAATTCCACCTGTATCTTTAATTCTTCTTGTTAAATAATAACAAATAAATGTTAATATTACTAAAGCAATTTGGACCATTAGGCCACCTTTTCCATCATAAAACTGAGAAGTAAATCCAAAATTACTTATTGACCAGTTTTTTAATGGTGCCATTAGTAGTACCGGTAGAATTGCTATTACTGATAAGCTTTGGAATACATAATCTAACTTGTCTCTCTTTAGTATTTCTAGTTGCATTTCTTCTGTAATATTATTTAAGTTTTTCAAATATAAAGATGCTCCATCTTTGTCTGTTCTATCTCCAAATTCTCTTGTTAAGTATGATATACCAGCAAACTCTTTTAGGTAGCTGTTTGGAGCAACATCATAATATTTTTCTAATTCCATTTCTGGATCATCAGATATTAATATTTCATAAATTTTTTGTCCTTGAACTGATACCTCTAATTCATCATTCTGAGAAACCTCGTATATTGCCTCTTCTACCATGTTAAATTCATGATAAGCATGTCTTATTTCAGCAAAGAAGTCGATTTGTTGTTTTAATAGTTTAGTATCATATTTGTCAATCATCCCTGACATAATTGTTTCAATAAGGAAAATTTCAAATAATAATAAGATTACCAATAATAATGGATCTGTTCGTGTAAACAATATTACTGCTATTGTAACAGGAATGATAATTGCTAAAGCTTTTGTTATAATTTGTGTCGTCTGCAATCTAGTTTTGTACTCATCCTGCATATGGATTATTTCCATTTTTCTTCTTATTTTTAATACATACCTTTTAAATATTGGAACAGATGTATAAAAATTATATAAATTTTGATATATAACTTCTTTAGAGTATTTTTTCTGTTTTGTGCCTTCTCGCAGTTGCTTAATTTTTTTCATATCTCCTGCGCCACTTTTTGATCTTATTATTAAATACCCTACAATTATTAATGCAAATAGACCACCTGTAATTCCAATCAAGTATAACAATATTTGGTTTGACATTTTTTAGTTTTCACCTCGTTTTTTGCTATTTTTTTGCCTTACTTCCCCAATTTTTTTCTATAAATTTATCAAATTCAATTGCATCTTCAGTACTCATGTTGTTTCTCATTTCTTTAATGTTCTGCTCTGATATTTTATTTGTTAATACGTAAGTATCATTATGATATTCCATTACATTTATATATTTGTATAATTCTTTGTTTGTAACTTTGTGGAAATACCTTGTTGCATTGTCCATGAATTTCTCAATTTTTCCTTCAAGTGTTTTTTCTTTTCTATAATCATTTGTGTAATCTCCTGTATCTTCAATTGGAATACATTCAGTTACCCTTTCTATGTATCTTCTTCCTCTAAAGTCTTTTACTAAGTGTATATCAAAGTTTAATACTGATACAACTTGTTCTTCTGCAATTCTTTCATCTGTGAATGTTCCAGCTCTTAACATTGAGTTTCTAAGTGCTGTAATTAAGTTTGGAAATGTTTTAGCATGGTGTGTAAATAAAGTGAATTTTGATGCAACCTGTGCTGATTGGATCATCCAAGATGCTACGGGGTCAGTTGCAACCTCACCTATGATGTTAACACTACCATCGGTTTTTTTCTGAACATCCAAACATTGCTGTCCAGATATTGTTTCTGTTTCACGCATTGACAAAATGTTTCTTGTTGGATATATTTTTCTTAAGTGTAACTCGAACGCTGTTTCTGTAATACGCAAGTTCATTGTTTCATAGATGTTTTCTATCATAGCCATAAGCATTGTTGTTTTACCACAACCTTGCTCACCAGTAAGTGCTATAATTCTTGCACCTTTTACAAGGAATTTTAAAAGGTCTATTGCTTCATCTTTACCATCAACTGTAATTATTTGTTCTAGTGTTGCTCTCTTAACATCGAACTTTCTTACGAAGAATGCCCATGTTTCAGACATGCTTGGTCTTACAACAACTACACGAGAACCATCTTTCATTTCATTGATTTTGTAACCATTTGTATCTGATAACTGACCTGGGTTATTGTATTTATAAATATTTTGACATACCCTTTTTAGTTCACTTTCTTTACCAAATGATAAGAATCCTAGTCTTATTGATTTACCTTGGAAAAAAATCCAAATACTGTCACATGCACGAGGTACCTTTTGTTCTGTAATTTGTTCTAAGTAATCTCCATCAGTCTGTGCTACTTGGCTTAAAAAGCTTTCTGGTAAACCAGATACACCACCAGATACACCATCTATGTTCATATCTCTAATTTCATCGATACTACTGTATCCTTTGTAGTGTTGATAAATTCTTTGTGTAACTATGTTTAATTTATCTGAAAAATCTAATGTAAAATTTTCTTTTTCATATATATCACTTATTTCTTGTTCTGTTATAACATAGCAAGGTTTTGATTCACCCTCAATGTATTTTAATACTGCTAAATTATATTTTTTAATCATTTGAGTTAATGCTTCATATCCGAAATCTTTTTTATACATATGTATTATTATATCAAACTTATCCTGTGCTGTAAGAAGAGAAGGTACATCAAATGGAATTGCTTTAGATATGTTTATTTCATTTACACCATATTCCTTATATAGCAAATCATAAATTAATTCTTTTACATACTTTTTATCATTAACATCCCCATAAGTGCATCCCTTTAAAGCTTTTCTTAATTCATATTTTTTTGCTTTTCTTCTTTTTAATTCTTCTTCTGATAAACCTATATCATATAAGTTTAC
>USHY01000023.1 GCA_900554635.1 uncultured Clostridium sp.
ACCTATTAGGAACAGGGGTATCAGACTACACAAGGAAAAACAATATATATGACCTTGCAGGCAATTGCTGGGAATGGACAACAGAGTCTGATTCTTCAGGCGGTCGTGTTAACAGGGGCGGTGATTTCTACGACAATGGCTTCGACCATCCAGCATACCATCGCATCGGCAGTTCAGCAGACTACAGCCTCGACAGCCTTTCCTTCCGTTCAGCACTTTATGTATCGCTGTAAGCTTGCAGGCGATACAGTAATTAAATATTCCAAAGTAGTTTTAGGGAAACTACTTTGAAGCTAAGTAGCTTAGCGAATTTTATACGCTAAGTGAAGGCAAATTATTTTCTTGGGCGGTGGCCAAGAAAATAATTTGCCCACTAGCGTGGCGCCACTAGCGTGGCGCTTTTTCTGCGTTTTAGAGGCTTTTAAAAGCCTCTAAAACAGAAGAAAAAGCGGTAACTTATAAAATAAGTATGGTGTAAATGTCAATATTTTTTGTATGATTTTGGCAAAAAAACATGTAGGATTTTGGCAAATTTAAGTAGGAGGAGATTTTTATGAGTTATAGCCAGATGGTAGATATTTTAAGAAACGAGCACAAAAATGAAATAGTACTAGTAAAAGCAGGAGCATTTTATATAGCAACACGGAGAAGATGCAGTATTACTAAATAAAAAACTAAAATTAAAATGTAGTTGTTATAGAAAAAATATATGTAAAGTAGGTGTGCCAATAAATTCATTAAACAAATACTTGTTAAAAATAGAGGAACTGGGTTATGCCTATCATGTATATAGTGTGGATAAAGAAAAAGTGGAACTAGTTTTGGAAAAGGAACAAAGTGGAAAAAAACACTATACACAAGAAAACCATATAAATTGCTTACTTTGTAAAGGAGCTAATGCTTACGAAGATGATGTTTATCTAGAAGCATTGAAAAAACGATATGAGCAAAAACGAAATGAATAGCAAAGAAAATAATATATTAAGCTTAATACCAAAAGCAGAAAAATATATACAGTATATAATAGAAATGATAATAAAGATACCAAGAACAGAGAAATATAGCATAGGAACAGAATATAAGCTATCTATATATAAAATGCTTGAAAATATAGTAGCATTAAATAAAATTGAAGAAAGTAAGAAAATAGGCTGTTTAAATATAATAGATACAGAGTTAAACTTGCAAAGAATATACTTAAGAATAATGTATAAAAATGGTTGGATAAACGATAAAAAGTTAAATGTGTGTATGGAGCAAATATACGAAATAGGAAAAATACTAGGGGGCTTAATAAAATATTATGGGAAAAACAATAAAAAATGAATATGAAAAGGCCTTAAGCTATGAAGCACTTATGAAAGCACATATGCAAAGCAGAAAAGGAAAAGGTTATAGAAAAGATATAATATTATTCAACCTGAAACAAGAAGAATATATAATGTGGCTCTATGAACAATTAAAAACACTAAAATATAAACATGGAGGTTATACAGTATTTTATATAACAGAACCAAAATTAAGAAGAATAGAAAAATCTAAGTATTTAGATAGAATAGTACATAGATGGTATGTAAATAGTTTTATAAAGCCATATTTTGTACCACAATTTATAGAAACAAGTTATGCCTGTTTAGAAAATAAAGGAATGCATAAAGCTTGCCTAGATGTACAAGGAACTATGAAACATTGTAAAAACATATGGGGAGAATATTATATTTTAAAAATGGATATTAAAAAGTATTTTGAAAACATTAATAAAAATATTGTATATGAAATACTACAAAGAAAAATAAAGGATGAAAAGGTATTATGGCTAACTAAAGAAATATTATATTCAAACAATGGAGAAAATAATTTACCAATAGGAAATTATACATCGCAAATGTTTGCAAATATATATTTAAACGAACTAGACCAATATGTAAAACATAAATTAAAAGGAAAATACTACTTTAGGTATATGGATGATGCAATTTTAATAAGAAAAACAAAGGAAGAAACAAAGCAAGATTTAGAAAATATCAAGGAATTTTTAAGAGAACAATTAAAATTGGAATTAAACAAAAAAACACAAATATTTAAAAATAAACAAGGAATAAACTTTTGCGGTTATAAAATAAATGAATATAGATTAAAAATACGAGATAAGGGAAAGAGAAAACTAAAAATAAA
The DNA here is from genome assembly GCA_900554635.1 of uncultured Clostridium sp. Taxonomy (GTDB): domain Bacteria; phylum Bacillota; class Clostridia; order TANB77; family CAG-508; genus UMGS1781. The sequence continues at coordinate 2,176 of USHY01000023.1, forward strand.
GGTAAAAAAATTAGAAGAAAAAGTAAAAAAAGGTATAATAAATAGCAAAGAAGCAAAGCGTTATTTAGCAGGACATTTAGGATATATGAAAATAGCAAATGTTAAAAATTTAAAAGAAAGGTTGTTTTTCTAAAAAACATAGGGATAAATCGAAAAAGTCTAATTCTTCAAGCAATCGAGTTAACAGGGGCGGTAATTACAACAACAATGGCTTCGACAATCCAGCATACAATCGCAACAACAATTCAGCAGACAACAGCAACAACAACATTTCCTTCCGTTCAGCACTCTAATACAAATTTGAAATTATGTATTTTAAGGAATGCATACAGTAAAAGTATTAGTATTAAAGAGATTTATTCCTTCCTAATTTAGGTAAAAAAGTATCAATAAAATGTGTATTAGTAGAACCTCGAAAATACGCATTTTATGCTATATAGGGGAACTTATGAATGAAGTATTTTTAATTGGAAAAGTAATAAAAGAAATTGAATATAGGTTTATGCTAGAGAAAGGCAAGAATGCAAAGGCAGAAATAAAACTAGAATTATTAGATAAAACACAATTAAAAGTTATAGCATATAACGAAGAAGCAGACTATACAATACAGAATATAAGAGAAAATGACATTGTATTTATATATGGAATGATAAAAGAAACAGAAGTAATTATAAAAAATATACATATCATTTAAGAGAACAATATTTTTTGGCTGGGACATTTTTTATAAAAATAAGTTTTTTTATTTCATGGAAAGCTTTTTTGTGATATAATAATTCCAAACGAAAGGAATGTGGTAAAATGAGAGTTATATTAGCATCTGAATCTCCAAGAAGGAGAGAACTTTTGGAAATGATGGGTTTGAAGTTTGAAATAAAGCCAAGTAAGTGTGATGAGACTTTTGAAGAGGGGCTTACTATTGAGGAACAATCAAAAAGATTAGCATTTATTAAGGCGAAGACTGTGTTTGATGAAACAAGTGGAGATAGGGTTGTTATTGGTTCAGATACAATGGTGCTTAAAGGCGATAAAATATATGGAAAGCCACATTCAAAGGAACAAGCTTTTGAAATGTTGCAAGACTTAAATAATGATAAACATAAGGTGATTACAAGCATTTGTGTAGTTTCAGAAAAAAGTGGAGAATATAAGGAACAGGTAGATTATGATATAGCAGAAGTGTATTTCAAAAAAATGACAGATAGAGAAATAGAAAGTTGGATAGAGAAAGATAAACCTTATGATAAAGCAGGGGCATACGCAGTGCAAAGTGCATTTGGGGTGTATGTTGATAAAATTATTGGAAACTATTTTACAGTAGTAGGTTTGCCAATACATAAATTAAATGATATGTTAAAAAAAATTGAAAGATTATAAGTCTAGGGATTAGTCCTTAGGCTTTTTAAAATTTTTGACATATATTTTTATTCACTCGAATACAATTTAATATAAAAACACAAAGGAGTGAAGTATATGTGGCGGAAATCAAAGTGTACGAGATGTTGAGAAAAGGCTTAAGACAAGTTGTGTGTGGGGCTTAAGTGATGTTGAAGCCGAGAAAAGGCAGAAGGAGTTTGGAAAAAATAAATTAGATGAGGCAAAAAAGACAAGCATTTTTGTGCGTTTTTTAAGCCAGTTTAATGATTTTATGATTATTATCCTAATATGTGCAAGTGCAATTTCTGCTGTGATATCTTATATTGAACACAGCAATGATTATATTGACTCAATAATAATTATAGGAATTGTAATTCTAAATGCAATTATGGGAGTAGTTCAAGAAAGCAAAGCTGAAAAGTCTATAGAGGCCCTTCAGAAATTAGCGGCACCACAGGCAAAAGTTAAAAGAGGAGGACAAGTAAAGCAAATCCCAAGTGAAGATTTAGTGGTAGGAGATATTGCTCTAATTGAGGCAGGATGCTACATTCCAGCAGATATTAGACTAACAGAAACATATAATTTTAAAGTTGAAGAATCTGCATTAACAGGAGAAACTATACCAGTAGAAAAGAAAGCAAATGCAATAGTAGACCAGAATGCAAGTTTAGGAGATATGGAAAACCTTGCTTTTGCAACAACAATAGCAGTAAGTGGCCATGCTGAAGGAATTGTTACAGAAATAGGGATGAGTACAAAGGTAGGAAAAATTGCGAAAATGATTATAACAGATGAGTCCCCAGAAACACCACTCCAAAAAAGACTGCGGAGATGTAGGAAAAAAGCTTGGAATAGCAGCACTTGCAATATGTAGTTTTGTATTTGTAATTGGAATTTTGAAAAAAATTCCAACAATGGAAATATTCATGTCATCAGTAGGACTTGCCGTTGCAGCAATTCCAGAGGGCTTACCAGCAGTTGTAACAATAATGCTATCAATTGGAATTACAAGAATGTCACGAAAAAACAGTATAATTCGTAGATTGCCAGCAGTTGAGACACTAGGAAGTAGTACAGTAATTGCATCAGATAAAACAGGAACACTTACACAAAACAAGATGAAAGTTGTAGAGATAATGACTTTTAGTGGAAGCAAAAAAACAGAAGTTCTAAAACTAGGAACAATGTGCACAGACTGTTCAATAAATGAGCAAAATATTGTAACTGGGGAAGCAACAGAAAAAGCAATAGTTGAGGAAGCACTTAAAAATGGAGAAAATAAAAACACATTATATGAAGAAATGAAAAGAATAGATGACATTCCATTTGATTCAGAAAGAAAGATGATGACAACAATACATAAAATAGGAAACAAATATAGAATTATAACAAAAGGTGCACCTGATGTATTAATAAAAAGATGCACTAAATATATTGATGAAAACTCAGAAAAAACTATGCTCCCAGAAAACAGAAAATATATTGAAAAACAAAATGAAAAAATGGCGCAAAAAGCCCTAAGAGTTATAGCTGTAGCATATAAGGATATATCAAGTCTTCCCAATAAAATTGATACAAAATTAGAAGATGATTTGACATTTTCTGGCTTAATTGGAATGATAGACCCACCAAGAGAAGGTGTAAAACACGCTATCGCAGAATGTAAAAAAGCCGGAATAAAACCAGTAATGATTACAGGAGACCACATACTAACAGCAAAAGCAATAGGAGAAGAACTAGGAATTTTAAAACCAGGAGACATAGCAATAACAGGACAAGAATTAGATAAAATAAGTGACAAAGACTTAGAAAACAACATAATGAAATATTCAGTATTTGCAAGAGTTTCACCAGAACATAAGGTAAGAATAGTAAAAGCCTTTAGAAGTAAAGGAAATGTAGTTGCAATGACAGGAGACCGGAGTAAATGATGCACCAGCCCTAAAAAATGCAGACATAGGAATAGCAATGGGCCAAACAGGCACAGATGTGGCCAAAAATGCAGCAGATATGATTTTAGCAGATGATAATTTTGTTACAATAATAGAAGCAGTAAAAGAAGGTAGACATATTTATGATAATATAAAAAAAGCAGTGCATTTTTCAATATCAACAAATGTTGGTGAAATAGTAACAATGTTTATGGGAATTTTGCTCGGATTTGATGCTCCATTTGTAGCAATTCAATTGCTATGGATAAACTTTGTAACAGATTCATTACCAGGAATAGCACTTGGATTAGAACCAATGGAACCTAATACAATGAATAAAAAACCAAAGAAAATAAATGAAAGCCTATTTGCAGGCGGGCTATGGGGTAAAATTATACTAGAAGGAATAATGATAGGAGCAATAACATTATTTACATTTGCTCTTGGTAAAAAAATGTATGGAATACAAGTGGGAAGAACAATGGCATTTTTCACACTAAGTGCACTAGAATTAATACATAGTTTTAATATTAAGAGTGATGAATCAATTTTCAAAACAGGAATATTAGATAATTTATATTTGATAGGAGCAGTTATAATTGGTCTTATTTTGCAAGCAATAGTTATTGTAAGCCCTAAAATATCGCAAATATTTGATAGTGTTCCATTAAACACTATGCAATGGATTACAGTAATTATAATGTCACTATTACCAATAGTAATAGTGGAAGCTCAAAAAGCAATAAACAACTTAAGATTTGGAAAAGTTGTATATCCTAAAAAAGAGGTAATGGGAAGAATATGAAAAAAACTTGTAAATTATCAGAATTAAATATAGGGGAAAGAGGAATTGTAAAATCACTTAAAATTCAGAATAAAGAAATTCGTAGGCACTTATTGGATATGGGAATTACAAGAGGTACAACTATAGAAATAAAGAAAATTGCTCCAATGGGAGACCCAATAGATATTAAACTTAGAGATTATGAGTTATGTATAAGAAAAGAGGATTTAACACAGATAGAAGTTGAGGTGATATAAAGTGAAAATTGCACTAGTAGGAAATCAAAATAGTGGAAAAACAACATTGTTTAATGCAATAACTGGAATGAATGCTAAAATAGGCAATTGGCCAGGGGTTACAGTTGAGAAAAAAAGTGCAATAGTAAAAGGCACTAATTATGAGATAACAGACTTGCCAGGAATTTACTCACTTAGCCCATATAGCACAGAAGAAGAAATTGCAAGAAAATTTATCTTCGAGGAAAATCCAGAAATAATAGTAAACATTATAGATAGCACATCACTTGAAAGAAGTTTATACCTTACAACACAGCTTTTGGAACTAGATTCCAAAGTTATAGTTGCACTCAACATGGCAGATATACTAGAGAAAAAGGGAATAAAAATTAATATTAAAAAACTAGAAGAAAAAATTGGAACAAAAGTAGTCAAAATATCTGCTTTAAAACAAACAGGTATAACAGAGTTACTTTCAGAGATTAAAAATTATAGAACAAAAAATCAAATAAAAATATATGATAAAGACCTGGAAAATGCTATAAATAACATTAATAATAATCTTTCAAATAACGAAACACATAAAAGGTTTACAGCAGTAAAAATATTAGAAAATGACCCAAGATTTTGCCATTATTGCACAGCTTTTATAGAAGAACAAAAACATAATTTAAGAAAAAAATATGATATAGATATTGAAGAAGTTGTTGCAACAGAAAGATATAGGTTTATTGAAAATGTAAAAAAAGAATGCACTCAAAGAATAGTTGTTGAAACCCATAATTCAGATAGATTAGATAAAATTCTTTTAAATAAATGGATTGCAATACCAATTTTTATAGGTATTATGTTTCTAATATACTATTTGTCAGTTGGAGTGGTTGGTAAATATACTGCTGAATGGATTTCAAATGGCTTTGAAAACTTAGGTGAATTAATGTCGGCTTTTATGGAAAAAGCAAATGTTTCTTCTTGGATAAATAGCTTAATAGTAGATGGAATAATAGCTGGAGTTGGGGCAGTTTTGAGTTTTATTCCACAACTTGCAATACTATTTTTATGCATTTCAATATTAGAAACAACAGGCTATATGGCACGAATCGCAATTTTGCTAGATAAATTATTTAGAAAAATTGGTCTTAGCGGAAAAAGCTTAATTCCATTCATTGTTGGGTCAGGATGCAGTGTTCCTGGAATTATGGGAAGCAGAATAATAGAAAATGAAGATGAAAGAAAAATGACTGCAATTTTAACACCATTCATTCCATGTAGTGCAAAGCTACCAATAATAGCATTATTTACAGGATATTTCTTTAAAGAAAATGCAGGACTTGTATCAGCTTCATTATATTTTTTTGCAATAGGAGTGATAATTTTAAGTAGCTTTATAATGAAGAAATTTATATTTAAAAATACTTCTAGTACATATATATCAGAACTTCCAGAGTATAAAATTCCGAATTTAAAGTATATAGTAAAAGATGTAGCAGAAAAAGTTTTGGCTTTTATAAAAAGAGCGGGAAGCACAATTTTAATCTGTTCAATTATAATTTGGTTTTTGTTATCATTTTCTACAAAATTGGAATATGGAGTAAATGTAGAACAAAGCATTTTAGCTAAAGTTGGTCAAAAAATATCATTTGTTTTTTACCCAGTAATCGGGAAAAACAGTTGGGAGGCAACAGTTTCTGTTATACAGGGGCTTGTTGCAAAAGAGCAAGTAATATCATCAATGGCAGTAATTTCAGGTCTTGCAAAGGAGACTGGAACAGGAAACCAAATATTTGAAGCAACAGGGGTATTCGGATTTTTTACTGCATCATCAGCATATTCATTTTTAGTGTTTAACCTATTTAGCGCACCATGTTTCGGAGCAATAGGAGCTATGAAAAAGGAGCTTGGTGGGACAAAAAATGTTATTAAAGCAGTCAGCTTTCAAATAGGTTTAGCATGGCTTTTAAGTACAATAGTGTACCAAATAGGTTTAAATATAGAAAGAAAAAATATAAATCTAGCAGATTTAATAATTTCACTATGTATAGCAATTGTAATTTTAGGTATTTTAAATTTAAAGAAAAATGAGGGAAGTTGCGCAAGATGTCCGTATTGTGCATCTTGTAGTAAAAAATAAAAAGGCATAATTGCCTTTTTACATAATAACAATATTTAAGCAACCAGTAATATAATTATAAAAATATATAGTTGCAAGCAATATAAGCAAAAATATTGCTTCACCGTTTTTTAGATGTTCAAATAAAAATTTTTGAGCAATATAAAAAATCATAATCAAAGCTACAGAACAAACTGGAATTAAAAATTCAATTGAAACTGTAGGTGTAAAAACAATTACAAAGATTAGATAGATAAGTACAGGAATACAAAATAAAGAAACCTGTGAATTTTTCCTTAAATGTCTAGTCTTTTTTTTGTAGCAAATAAGACCAATACAAATTATAAAAAGCAACAACAAATTGTAAAAAAATCCGTAATTTACGACAAGAAAGTATTCCAATTTTTGAACAGTAATATTAGAAATACTAAACGAACTTATTGAATTGCTTGCTAGTGGCACTGCCATATATAAAAAGTGACCTATTATCAATGATAAAATAAATCCCATTAAAACAGAACCTATATACTTGGCTAAGGTCTTATAGCTCTTAGTTTTAAAACATTTTAAAATATATAAAGCAAATAAACAAAAAGCAAAAATTAAAAAAGAAAAATGTACTAAATTTCCAATTGCAATTATTGGTATAATTGCTAAAAACCATAAAATATTTATTTTCTTTTTTCTCCATAGAACAAGATGGATGTATGCAATCATTAAAATAAATAGATTAGATAATTCATAGGTTATGGAATAAGAATTGCTAGCAAAAAATATTGCTGAAAATCCATTAATAACACATAAAAACATTGAATATATTTGATTTCTAAACAACTTATTTGAAATTTTACAAATAAAAAAATTGGTAAAAATCAATAAAACAATATTAAAAAAAAGACTAAACCAATTTATAGGACAGCCGGAGAACACTGTTATTGACACATTCAAAACTATTTGTATAAGTACAATCAATATAATAATTAGAAGTCCACTATTTTTGCGAATAAAATCTCTCATTAATTTCACCGTAAATATAGTATCACAAAAATGTTCAAAAAACAATTAATAATACAAAAATACTAGAATTCATTATAAAATTTGTGATATAATATGGCATATTAATTTGGGAGAGTTAACTATGAGCAAAAGAAAAGATAATAATATATACAAAACACTAATAACCATTATAGTGGCAATAATACTAGGAATTACTGGATATCTCAATATTGAAATTCCAGAAGATACAAGCGTTTTAGGAAAAAATCAAGAAATATCATATGCTTCATCATTTGAGCTAAATACAATACCTGCTTTTGAAGGAAATCCATATGTTATTATAAATAACAACATACCAGAGTTTAAAGATGAAGAACTTGTAACAGAATCTTTTGAAAAATATAGTCCATTAGATTCTTTAGGAAGATGCGGACCAGCTATTGCAAATGTCGGAACAGAAACAATGCCAACAGAAGAAAGAGGAGCAATAAGCAGCGTAAAACCATCAGGCTGGCAAACAACAAAATATGATATAGTTGAAGGAAGATACCTATATAACCGTTGTCACTTAATAGGTTACCAACTAACAGCAGAAAATGCAAATAAAGAAAATTTAATAACAGGAACCAGATATATGAATGTTCAGGGAATGTTACCATTCGAAAATAAAGTTGCAGAATACATAAAAAAAACAGGCAATCATGTTCTTTATAGAGTAACTCCAATATTTGAAAATGAAAACCTAGTTGCAAATGGAGTTCAAATAGAAGCAAAATCAGTAGAAGATATGGGAGAAGGAATATGCTTTAATGTATATATATACAACAATCAACCAGGAATCACAATAAACTATAAAAATGGTGACAGTTCTCTAAATTAAAGGAGATGACACATTGAAATTAGAATCATTTAGAAAACTAGAAAACAAAAATCAAAAGACAGAAATAACAGGCTTTTTACAAGAACTTTCAAATTATATAAAAAAAGCACATCAAAAACCTATAGAAAGACAAGAAGGCCTATACTATGTCCTAAACGCAAACCCAAAACAAATCTACCTAACAAAATTCGGAGACAAAAAAGTCTTCGAAGCAACAGACCTGCCAGAAAATATAAGGCAGGTGGTAAGTGAAGGGTTCATATTAAGGTATAAGGATGGAAAGTATGAAATAGATGAAGAGCTTACAGATAAGAACTTTGAGGGGGAGTTGGATATAGATAATTATAGGGAATAGGGGGGAAAAAAATATGTATTGTAACGGAGAAATAAATGCAGTTCTATTTGACCTAGATGATACACTTGTTAATAGCAAAAAAGCAGAATATGATGCAATTTATATAATAACCAAATCTCCACAAAAGTCATAAAATATACTAAGACTTTTATGGAGGAATTTTTATGGCGAAGATAATTGTTTTTAATAATGACAGCAACCGCATGGAGACTTATTATAGAAATGAAAATGAACCAATGCCTTATAATACCAATAGGAGCTTATTGGTTCGAGAGTTTAGGGGTTCAAGTAATAGCAATACTTTGTGGACAACAAAAAGGGCAATGCAGAGTTGGAATGCAACGAGGTATTTGTATGGGAAACCGATCCCGGTGGGTTTTGCTTTTAAAAGACCATGGGAAGGTGGGCACAGTAATTTATCTCAACATTATGCTGGTGTGGCTTTTGATGTTGGTCAAAGGCTTAGCAACAGCGAAAGAAATGCTTTAAGAAATTTGGCTCAAGAATCAGGAGTATGGTCTTATGTAGAACCAGCAAACCTTACTCCTACATGGGTTCACTTTGATAAGCGCTTTGGCAGACCTGCTTGCTCAACAGGAGGATATCCAGTTGTTAGAAGGGGTAGCATTAGCACTTATGTATTAATTGCTCAGGACGATTTGAACACTTTGGGGTATAAAACTGGTGGTCTGGATGGAATATTTGGAGGAAGAACGGAAGAAGCTGTTCGTAGGTATCAGACATCAAGAGGATTAGTTTCAGACCGGAGTAATTGGATGCAATACTTGGCGTTCTCTTCAAGAAGATGTAGTAGGCACTGGAAGAACTAGTACAACACTCGATTAGAGTGTTGTGTTTTTTGATGTTTTATGGTATAAATAGGTGTAAAAGAAATGGAGGATTTATGAAAAGAATTGTATCAATACAAGACATATCATGTATAGGAAAATGTTCTGAAACAGTGGCTTTGCCTATTATATCAAGCATGGGGGTTGAAACTGCAATACTTCCAACAGCAATTCTTTCAACGCATACAGCATTTAAAAATTTCACTTTTAAAAATTTAGCTGATGAATGTAGAAAAATTATGAAGCACTGGAAAGAGGAAAATTTTGAATTTGACTTAATATATATTGGATATACTGGAACAGAAGAAATTTTGAATTTGGTGTTAGATTTTATAGATGAATTTAAAACTGATAAAAATATAGTAGTTTTTGACCCAGCAATGGCTGATAATGGAAAAATGTATGCAGGAATAACCAAAAACATCATTCAAAAAATGAAAGAAGTCTGCAAAAAGGCTGATATTCTAAGACTTAACCTAACAGAAGGCAGTCTTTTATCAGGAGAACAATATAAAGAAAACTCTAACATTGATGAAAACAAAAAAACAGCTGAAAAATTAAGAACATTAGGACCTAAACAAGTAATTATAACGGGTGTTGAAAAAGATAATAAAATTGGAGCACTAGGATTTGATGGAGAAAACTTCTATAGCAATTTTGAGACCAAGTATAATGTAAGTTACCATGGCACAGGAGATGTATTTACAAGCTGTTTAGCAGGAAGCTTAGTAAGAGGAAAAAGCATTGAAGAAGCAATAAAAATTGCAACTAAATTTACAACAGAATGTGTAAGATTAACATTTGAAGATACTCCAAATGATAAATATGGAGTAAATTTTGAAGAAGCTTTACATTTTTTAGTGAAAGAAATATTGTAATTTAAAGGGTTTTGTGATATTCTTATATAAGTAAAAATGAAAGTGAGGAAGTAAAATGAAAGTAATATTATTAGAAGACATTAAAAATGTTGGCAAAAAAGAACAAATTATAGAAGCAAATGATGGCTATGCAAGAAATTTTTTATTTCCTAAGAAAAAAGCTATTGAAGCAACAAAGGATAATCTAGCAAAATTACAAGCCAAAAAAACATCTGAGGCAAACAAGAAAAAGGCTGAAATAGAAACAAATAAAAAGATTGCTGAAGCGTTAGCAAAAATAGAATTAACAATAAAAGCAAGAGTTGGAGAAAACAGTAAAATATTTGGTGGAGTAACATCAAAAGAAATAGCAGAAGAACTAAAAAAACAACACAAATTTGAAATAGATAGAAAAAAAATTGTACTAAAAGAGCAAATAAAAAACTTAGGAAGATATACAGCAGAAGTAAAATTCGGAGATGGAGTAAATGCAGAGCTTACAATAAATGTAACAGCAGAATAAGGGGCGAGAAATATGGAAATAAGTAAAATTCCACCACATGATATAGAAGCAGAACAAGCTATTTTAGGGAGTATGCTAACAGACCAAGATGCAGTTGTGGATAGCATTGAAATTTTAAAACCAGAGGATTTTTATAGAGAAGATAATAAATTTATATATGAAGCAATGAGTAACTTATATGGCAGAGGGGAGCCAATAGATATTATAACAGTGAAATCAGAACTAACTTCAATGCAAAAATTTGAAGCAGTTGGTGGAATTGAATATTTAGCTACTCTTCCAGATAAGGTACCTCTTGTTTCAAATGCAGATAAATACATAAAAATAGTTGAAGAAAAATCAATTCTAAGAAAACTAATAAAATCAGCAGATGAGATTGAAAGTATGGGATATAGCCAAACTGAAGAAATAGATAATATAATGGACCAAGCAGAAAAGAAAATTTTCAACATTATGCAAGGAAAGAATCAGAAAGGTTATACTCCTATTAAAGATGTATTAGTAGAAACATTTGCAGAGCTTGAAAAATTATATAATCAAAAAGAGCCAATAACAGGAATTCCAACAGGATTTTCAGATCTAGATTATAAAACAGCAGGTCTTCATAATTCAGATTTGATATTAGTTGCGGCAAGACCAGCAATGGGTAAATCAGCTTTTGCCCTAAATATTGCAACATATGCAGCAGTAAATGCAAAAAAACCGGTCGTAATATTTAACTTAGAAATGTCAAAATCTCAGCTTGTAAACAGAATCCTTTGTAGTGAAGCAATGGTAGATAGTAATAAAGTTAGAACTGGAAAAATAGATGAGGAAGACTGGGTAAAACTTGCAACAGCTTTAGGTCCTTTATCAGAGGCACCTATATATATAGATGATACCCCAGGAATTTCAATTGCTGAAATAAGGGCAAAATGCAGAAGGTTAAAATTAGAAAAAAATATTGGACTAGTAGTAATAGATTATTTACAGCTAATTCAAGGTAGTGGCAAAAAGAATGCTAGCCGTGAACAAGAGATTTCTGAGATAAGTAGGTCACTTAAAATTCTTGCAAAAGAATTAGATGTACCAGTAATTGCCTTATCACAGCTATCAAGAGCTGCAGAAGCAAGACAAGACCATAGACCAATGTTATCAGATCTTCGTGAATCTGGAGCAATAGAACAAGATGCAGATATTGTAATGTTTCTTTATAGAGATGATTACTATAATCCAGACACAGATAAGAAAAACATAGCAGAAATAATACTTGCAAAACACAGAGCAGGTTCAACAGGAACTGTAGAACTATTGTGGATGGGAAATTATACAAAATTTGCAAATTGGGAAAAATATAGAGAATAGGAGAATAAATGTTAAAAGAAGAAGTTTTAAAAACAATAAAAACCTATAATTTAATAGAAAAAAATGATAAAGTTGTAATAGGTGTATCAGGCGGACCAGACTCGATATGCCTATTACATCTGCTATATAGCATAAAAAAAGAATTAGGATTTGAAATAGTAGTTGCGCATATTAACCATCAAATAAGAAAAGTTGCAGATAGTGAAACTGAATATGTTAAAGATTTTTGCAAAAACTTGGGAATAGAGTGTTTTGTTAAAAAAGAAAATATTACGGAATTAGCTAAAAAACAAAAAAAAGGCACAGAAGAAGTTGGAAGGCAAGTTAGGTATGATTTCTTTGAAGATGTTGCTCAAAAAACGAACTCTAATAAAATTGCAACAGCACATAATTCGAATGACAGGGCAGAAACTGTAATTCTAAACATCTTAAGAGGAAGTGGAATTTCAGGGCTTAAAGGTATTGAAGCAATGCGTGATAATAAATATATCAGACCATTGATTTTCACAAAGAGGGAAAAAATTGAAGAATATTGCCAAGAAAATAATTTGAATCCTAAAATTGATGAATCAAATATGGAAAACATTTACAACAGAAATAAAGTGCGCAATATTATAATTCCATACATAGAAAAAGAATTTAATAAAAATATAATTCGAACAATAAATAGGTTATCAGATGTAGCAACAGAAGAAAATGAATTTCTACAAAAGCTAACAGAAGAACAATATAATACAATTTCAACAATCGAAAATGATACAATAATATTAGACTTAAAAAAATTCAATCATTTGGAATTAGTAATAAAAAGAAGGTTAATACTATATACTATAAATGAGGCAATTCATACAACAAATGGTATTGAAAAGGTTAATATTGATGATATTATTAAACTTTGCAAAAATAATATAGGAAATAAATATCTAAGTCCAATAAAATTAATAAAAATATATGTAAAAAAAGGTAAAATATATTTCATAAAAAACCTTGAAAATAATTAAGTGGTATGATATATTATTAAAATAAACAAGAGAAAAGGATGGTAAAAAATATGAAGAACAGTGTAAGAACAATTGTAATGTGGCTAATAATTGGAGTTATAAGCATTATATTGTTATCAGCAATAATTGAAAATGCAGAAACAAAGATGACCTATGATGAATTAGTTAGTGCAATAAACAATTCAAAAGTAGAAAAAATAGAACTTGAAGCTGATGGAAATAGAGCTTATGTCAAATTAAAAAATGATAAAGTTGAAAAGGAAGTAAATATTCCAAGTATTGATAGCTTTATGACAGAAATAAGTGATGACATAGCAGCACAAAGATTTACTTTCGAAGAAAAATCAGAATCAATATGGATAAGAATTTTAGGACTTTTATCACCATTTGCAATAATTATAGTATTCTTTATATTCTGGTTCTTGATAAGTAGTGGTTCCCAAGGTGCAGGAAATAAAACAATGACATTTGGAAAGAGCAGAGCAAGAGTGTTAAATGCAAATGAAAAAGGAAAAGTAACTTTTAAAGATGTTGCAGGTGTAGATGAAGAAAAAGAAGAATTACAAGAAATTGTAGAATTTTTAAAATCACCAAAAAAATTTACAGATATGGGTGCAAGAATTCCAAAAGGAGTATTACTTGTAGGTCACCCAGGAACAGGTAAAACACTTTTAGCAAAGGCAGTTGCAGGAGAAGCAGGAGTTCCATTTTTCATAATAAGTGGTTCAGACTTTGTTGAAATGTTTGTTGGTGTAGGTGCATCAAGAGTTAGAGACTTATTTGAACAAGCAAAAAGAAATGCTCCATGTATAGTTTTCATTGATGAAATAGATGCAGTAGGTCGCCAAAGAGGTGCAGGTTTAGGAGGAGGACATGATGAGAGAGAGCAAACATTAAACCAATTATTAGTTGAAATGGATGGATTCTCAGCAAATGAAGGAGTAATAGTTCTAGCAGCAACAAACAGACCAGATGTACTAGATAAAGCACTATTAAGACCAGGAAGATTTGATAGACAAATTGTAGTATCATCACCAGATGTAAAAGCAAGAGAAGAGATACTAGAAGTTCATAGTAGAAAGAAAAAATTAGGTGAAGATGTAGATTTAAAAGTAATAGCAAAAAATACAGCAGGATTTTCAGGAGCAGACCTAGAAAATGTAATGAATGAAGCATCACTGCTAGCTGCAAGAAGAAACAAGCAAGAAATCAACATGCAAGATGTTGAAGATGCAATGATAAAAGTTACAATGGGACCAGAAAAGAGAAGCAGAGTAAGAAGTGAAAAGGAAAATAAATTAGTAGCTTTCCATGAAGCAGGCCATGCGGTAGTAAGCCATTACTTACCAACACAAGATACAATTCATCAAATATCAATAGTACCTCGTGGAATGGCTGGTGGATATACAATGTATAGACCAGATGAAGACAAGAATTTCATGTCAAAAATTGAAATGGAAGAATCAATTGTTGGGTTGCTTGGAGGAAGAGTTGCAGAAAGCTTAGTACTAGATGATATATCAACAGGAGCAAGCAACGATATAGAAAGAGCATCAAAAATTGCAAGAGACATGGTAACAAAATACGGAATGAGCGATACTCTAGGAACAATAACATTTGGCTCAGGCCAAGAGGAAGTATTCCTAGGAAGAGATTGGACACAAACAAGAAACTATAGTGAAGAAACTTCAGCTAAAATAGATGAAGAAGTAAAAAGAATAATAGACAACGGATACAACAGAGCAAAAGAAATCCTAACAATGCACAGCGATAAACTTCACACAGTAGCAAACTTATTATTAGAAAAAGAAAAAGTAGATGGAGAAGAATTTGCTGCAATATTTGCAGATTAATAAAAAGAACCAGAAAAAATTCTGGTTCTTTAAATTTTGCATGAAAAGTATTGACATTAAGAATTAAATAGGATAAACTATAAATGTAAAATTTTTTTGGAAAGAAAAGCACATTGAAATTTGAATAATTAAGGCAAAATATAAGCAAAATATTGCTTGTAAGGCTTACAAACAATAAATTTCAATGTGCAATTTTT
>USHY01000024.1 GCA_900554635.1 uncultured Clostridium sp.
AAACCTACGCCAATTTTCAAGACTGGTGCCATAAACCAACTCGACCACCTCTCCACAATTATACGCAAGTATTAGTTTACCACGCATAATTGAAAAAGTCAAGCTTTTTTAACAAAAAATTATACATTTTTTGTTGCAGTTTACATAATTATTGTTTTATTTTATCTATCAAGTTGTTCAATTCATCTTTTGAGCTATAGTGAATAACTATTGTTCCAGACCTTTTTCCAGCATTTAACTTAACCTGTGAACCAAAGAAATTTCTAAACTTTGTCTCTATTTCTTGATAAATCGGTGCATACCTTGTTTGGTCAACAACCTGTTCTTTTTTCTTTATCTTCATTTGCTTTTCTACTTCTCTTACACTGTCACCAGTTTCAACTACATATAGTGCAGCTTTATATTGTTTTTCAGGATCTTCGATATTTAATAAGCTTCTGCAATGCCCCTCTGTTATTTTTCCTTGTTTTGCCAATTCAATAACTCTTGGATCCAGATTTAATATTCTCATAGTATTAGCAATTCCACTTCTGCTGATTCCTAATTTTGCAGCTAATTCATGCTGTTTCATCCCATATTTTTCTATTATTTCCTTTAATGCTGTTGCTTTTTCTATTGGATTTAAGTCTTCTCTTTGTATGTTTTCAATTAAAGCTACTTCTTTGTTTGTTTGTTCGGTATAGTTTCTAATAATTGCTGGTATTTCACTAATTCCAGCCTTTTTAGCAGCTCTCCATCTTCTTTCTCCAGCCACAATTTGATAGTAATTATTTTGTTTTGTTACTATTATTGGTTGAATTACACCATATTCCTTTATTGAATTAGCTAATTCTTCAATTTTTTCATCATCGAAATTCATTCTAGGTTGATTTCTATTTGGTTCTACATCAATTAGTTTTAAATTAACTATTGATTCCCCTTCTTTTACCTTTTCCTCTTCAACTACATTATTTGCAAATAGTGCATCTAACCCTTTTCCCAAACCTGTTTTCATTGCCATTTTCTTTCCTCCTATTAATGTTTTTTAGCTTTCAAAAGCTCATTTGCCAATTTTTCATAGCATCTTGCACCTTTTGATCTTGGTGCATATGCTGTTATTGGCATTCCATAGCTAGGTGCTTCACTTAACTTTACATTTCTTGGTATTATTGTTTTATACACATTATCTTTAAAATACTTTTTAACCTCACTAACTACTTGATTTGACAAGTTTGTTCTAGCATCATTCATTGTGAGTACAACACCTTCAATATATAAATCTTTATTCAGTTGTTTTTTTATTAAATTAACTGTATTCATTAGTTGTCCTACCCCCTCTAATGCGTAGTATTCGCATTGAATTGGTATCATAATTGAATTTGAAGCTGTTAGCGAGTTTATAGTCAATAGCCCAAGTGATGGTGGGCAATCAATTATTATATAATTATACTTGTCCTGTATATCTTCCATTTTTTCTTTCAGCTTAGTTTCTCTTGACATTGTATTAACTAATTCAACTTCAGCTCCTGCTAAGTTTATATTTGAAGGGCATAAGTATAAGTTTTTAATTGAAGTTTTTGTAGTTGCTTCTTCAAATGTTGTTTCATTAATTAAAACATCATAAATAGATTTTTCTACTGTTCCTTTTTCAATTCCTAGTCCACTTGTAGCATTCCCTTGTGGATCCTCATCAATTAATAAAACTTTTTTACCTTTTTGAGCTAAAACAGTACTCAAATTCACTGCTGTTGTAGTCTTTCCGACTCCTCCTTTTTGGTTTACTATTGCTATTACTTTACTCAATTTTACCCCTCCTTAAAATCGTATATCAATAATATAATTTTTTCATAAAAAAGTCAATAATAATTATGAAAAAAAATTAAAAAAAGTGCAAAAATTTACTGACAGAAAAAATAAGTTGTCTGTCAGTATAATTCGCTTGTATCAATGGTTTCACGGTTTCAGTTATGTGTGAAACTGGTTTTAAAGTGGTGAATCCGTTGGAGCACCTGGCTTTCGCGGATATCTGTTTGGTAAATGTTTCACGGATAAGACATTTATTATTGTTCTTTTATTGTCTGACCCTGGCAATGTAATTTCGCTGATTTTTGTTATCTCTCCACCCAATATTTCTAAAGCATTTTTTGCTTCACTAATTTCTTGTTCTATGTTTGGACCTTTAAGGCATATACATTTTCCCCCAATTTTAGTAAGTGGTTTCATGTATTCTAATAACACATTAAGCTTAGCAACAGCACGAGATGTTACAATATCGAATTGTTCTCTATACATCTTATTGTGTCCAATTTCCTCTGCTCTTGCGTGTACAGTACTAATGTTTTTCAAACCTAATTTATTTATAACTTCATCTAAAAAAATCAATCTTTTATTTAATGAATCTATTAATACCACTTCATTTTCTGGGTTTAAAATTTTTATTGGAATTCCTGGGAATCCAGCTCCTGTGCCAATGTCAGCAATTTTATCTCCTTTTTTTATCTCATTATTTATAGTTAATGAATCAATGAAATGCTTTAGAATTATTTCATCTGGTTCGATAATTGCAGTTAAGTTAATTTTCTTGTTCCATTCAATTAGTAAATTCATATAATCATAGAATTGTTTGATTTGTATATCTGAAATATCAATTTGAATTTTTCTTAGTTTTTCTGTTAGTTTTTCTTTAAATTCTTCATATTCCATATTTATTCCTCTACTTTCTTTTTAATTGTTCCAAATATATTAACAAAACGGAAATATCTGCTGGTGAAATTCCAGATATTCTTGATGCTTGTCCTATAGAATTTGGCCTAAATTTGTCCAATTTCTGCCTTGCTTCAAGACTTATTCCCTGTAGGCTTAAATAATCCACATTATCTGGGATGAGCTTGTTTTCAAGCTTCTTGAATTTTTCAACTTGAGCTAATTGTAGCTTAATATATCCCTCATATTTTACTTCTATTTCAACTTCTTCTGCTTCGCTTCTTGAAAGCTTTGGGCAATTAGCATCAATCTGCTTTAAATCATTATATGTAAGTTCAGTTCTCTTTAGCAATTCTATAAGTTTTATTCCATTGTTTAATACAGAAGATTTATGCTGCATTAAAAACTCGTTTACTTCTTTAGTAGGTTTAATTGTTGTTTTTCGTAATCTTTCAATCTCTTTTTGAATATTATTTCGTTTTTCTACGAACTTTTGATACCTATTTTCTGAAATTAATCCAACATTGTGTCCAATTTCAGTTAATCTCATATCTGCATTATCTTGTCTTAATAACAATCTGTATTCTGCTCTTGAAGTCATCATTCTGTATGGCTCATTGGTTCCTTTAGTAACAATATCATCTATTAATACTCCAATATAAGCATCAGAGCGGTGTAATATGATTGGCTCCTTTCCTTCAAGTTCTAGTGCAGCATTAATTCCCGCAATAATGCCTTGTGCGGCGGCTTCTTCATATCCAGATGTTCCATTTATTTGCCCTGCAAAGAACATTCCTTTTATATTTTTCAATTCTAGGGATAATTTTAATTGTGATGGCTCTATACAATCATATTCAATTGCATAAGCAGGTCTCGTAAATTCAACATGTTCTAGCCCTGCAATTGTTCTATACATAGCTATTTGAACATCTTCTGGCAAAGATGAACTCATTCCTTGAACATACATTTCTTCAGTATCTAACCCCATTGGTTCAATAAATATTTGATGTCTTTCTTTATCACTAAATCTAACTACTTTATCTTCAATTGAAGGGCAATATCTTGGACCTGTTCCCTTTATTTCTCCACCATATAAAGGTGATCTATGTAGGTTTTTTCTTATTATTTCATGGGTTTTCTCATTTGTATATGTTAAATAACAAGGCTCTTGGTCTTTTTTTATTTCTTCATTTTCAAATGAAAATGGTACTATTGTTTCATCTCCATTTTGTATTTCCATTTTTGAAAAGTCTATACTTCTTTTATTTACTCTAGCAGGTGTTCCGGTTTTAAATCTAACTATTTCTATTCCAAGTTTTTTTAAACATTCTGATAGTTTATTTGCTGGAAATACACCATCTGGACCACTTTCATAATTTACTTCTCCAATAAATATTTTTCCCTTTAAATAAGTTCCTGTAGCTAAAATTACGGCTTTAACATTATAAATTGCTCCAATATTAGTTTCAACACCTTTTACTTCACCATTTTCCACAATAATATCCACAATTTCAGCTTGTTTCACAAAAAGATTTTCCTGTTTTTCAAGTGTATGTTTCATTTCCCTTTGATATTTTTTTCTATCTGCTTGGGCTCTTAATGAATAAACCGCTGGTCCCTTGGAAGTATTTAACATTTTTGACTGAATAAATGCTTTATCTATGTTCTTCCCCATTTCTCCACCCAAACTATCTATTTCTCTAACTAAATGGCCCTTTGAGGTCCCACCAATATTAGGATTACAAGGCATATTAGCTATATTTTCAAGCGTTATTGAGAACAATAAAGTCTTATGTCCTTTTCTTGCACAGGCTAAAGCTGCTTCACAACCTGCATGTCCTGCACCAATTACTGCTACATCAAAATCTCCTGCATTATATTTCATTATTATACAACTCCCTACTTTCCTAAACAAAATTTTGAAAAGATACTCTTGATAATATCCTCAGAAATATTATCTCCTGTAATCTCTCCTAAATGCTCTAAGATCTGTTTTATATTTATAGATATGATATCTATAGGCATATCGTTATTTAAATCGTCTATGGCCATTCTCGTGCTTTCTATAGCTTTATTAATTAATTCTTGATGTCTTACATTTGTAATTAATAATTCATTACCTAAATTTATCTGATTTAAATTAAACATTTTAATCAATTCATGATATAACTCATCTAGGTTGTCACCATTTTTAATTGATAACCTAACCACAGGGCTACTTGCCTGCAATATCTCTGGGCTGTTTCCAGCCTTGTCTATATTCAAATCAATTTTGTTTAATATAATTATTGATTTTTTCTTTTGTAAAAGTTTTAAAATCTCTCTATCTTCATCGTTCAATTCAACTGAACTATCAAATACTCCAATTACTACATCAGCTTCATTTGCGGCTTTCTTGGATTTTTCAATACCTATCTGCTCAATTTTATCTCTCGCATTTCGAATTCCTGCGGTGTCCACTATCTTAAATGGAATTCCCTCAATTACAACCTGCTCTTCAATTATATCTCTTGTAGTTCCTGCAATATCTGTAACAATAGCTCTTTCTTCTTTTAAGATACTATTCAATAATGAAGATTTGCCTGCATTAGGACTTCCAATTATTGCTATTTTTATTCCATCTTTTAAGATTTTACCATTTTCAAATGTTTTTGATAGATTTTCCAAATCTTTTTTAACTTCTATCAATTTTCCTTCTGCTCTATTATTTGAAACTTCTTCTACATCATATTCTGGATAATCAATATTTGCTTCAATATCAACCATTAGATCCATTATTTTAGCCTTAATTTCATTAATTTTTTTTGATAAATATCCTTCAAGTTGATTTGCTGATTCTTGTGCCTCCCTAGAAGTCTTAGCATTTATTATATCAATAATTGCTTCTGCTTGTGTTAAGTCAATTCTACCGTTTAAAAAAGCTCTTTTGGTAAATTCGCCTGGTTCAGCAAGTTCTGCTCCATTTTGCAAACAAAGTTCTAATATCTCCCTAACAACAACTATTCCTCCATGTGAATTAATTTCGCATAAGTCTTCTGCTGTATAGCTTTTAGGATTTTTGAAGTATGATACTAAAACTTCATCTATGATTTTATTTGTTTTTGGATTAACCACTTTTCCATATTTAATAGTATATCCCTTAATATTTTCAATCTTTTCCTTATGTTTCGGAATAAATATTTTGTTTAGAATTTCGAAACATTCATCTCCACTCATTCTAATTATCCCAATCCCTCCAATTGCTGGTGCCGTAGATATTGCAGCTATTGTTGACATTTATTTCACTCCCCTATAATAAAATTTAGGCAGATAATAATACCTGCCTAAAACTTTTATTTTAATGTAATTACGATTCTTCTATGTGGCTCTTCGCCTTTGCTATATGTCGTTATTTTATCATTATCTTGTAATTTAGTATGAATAATTTTTCTTTCATATGCTGACATAGGATCTAAAGTTACTGGTTTTCTTGTTTTTATTACTCTTTGAGAAATTTTTTCAGCTAATTCTTCTAATGTTTGTACTCTCTTTTTCCTATAATTGCCTACATCAACTATAACAATTATTTTTGCTGTTGAATGTTTATTTGCAATTGCAGATGCAAGAGTTTGTAACGCATTAATTGTCATTCCTCTATATCCTATTAAGTGACTGATATTTTCACCATCAATTTGAACATGAATGCTGTAATTATCAACATACACATTGCAAGTACAATCTTTATCAATTATTTCATTAAAAAAATCTTTAATTATTACAGATACTTTTTCAATTTCCTCAATATTTGTATTAATATTCTTTTTATTATTTCTTGAACTAACTTCTGTTTTTTCAATATTTTTTCCTATATTTTCTTTTAAAGTCATTTCAATTTTTACAACTCTAGGTGCCAATATACTGTAAAAACTTCTTTTCTTTTCTTCCTCAATTGTTTTAATTTCAACCATATTTCTAGTTGCATTTAATTCCTTTAATCCCTTTTCAATGGCTTCAGCCGTTGTTTTTCCTTCAACAATTATACTCTTAGGCATTTTCTTCTTCCTCCTTAGAAAAGAATTTATTTAATATTATTCTTTCAAAAATCATGATAATATTATTTACTAACCAATATAGTGCCAATCCCAAAGGTGCCACAAAAGCGATGGATACTGATAATATAGGCATCATTATAGACATATTTTTATTCATCTGCGCTGTCATTTCTTCTTGACTAAATTCATCTGAATCCTTTTTATTATCTTGATCTGTCTCTTTTGTCTCATCATTTTTATTTGTTTTTGTCATGTTATTTGTAAATTTAATTGATATGATAGATGATATAACATATAATGCAGGAATTATATAAACTCTAACATCCGTAAGGTTTTCTTGAGGAATCTTGTTTAAATCTACTCCAAGAAAATTCATGTTTATATACATATCATTTTGTTTCAAGTTTTTATCTTGTGCATATTTTATCAAGCTTATTTCTGGATATGTTTTGCTAATTTTATCTGCTCCATATTGCTCCCTAATTTCTGTTTCTCTATTTTCCAATGTCTCTTTATCAATTTTTTTCATATATGTAAGAGGACTACTTACTAAGTAAAACATAGATATAATCAAAATCAATTGTACTATAATTGTTATGCAACCTCCAAAAGGATTAATCTTCTCTCTCCTAGAAAGTTCCATAAGTTCTTGATTAATTTTTTCTTTATCTCCATTATGTTTAATTTTTAAGATATTCATTTCTTTTTGAATTTTTTCATTCTTTTTTAAACTTTTTTGCTGGCTAATAGATAATGGCAACATAACTATTTTTATCAAAATTGAAAATAAAATAATTGCAATTCCATAATTTTGAACTACCATATATATCCAGTTTAGCACATATCCAAATATATTAGAAAAAAAATTTATCATTGTTTCCTCCTATTTTACTGGGTCATACCCACCTTTAGAAAAAGGATTACACTTGAAAAACCTTTTTATACTTAACCACAACCCTTTAGCTAGTCCATATTTTTCTATAGCTTGTTTTGCATATTCTGAACAAGTTGGATAATACTTACAATGTACACCAAGATGTTCAAAAAAAGGAGAAATATATATTTTATATTTTTTAATTAACCATAAAAAAAATTGTTTCATCCTATCCTCTACAATAGTATCTTTGAGTGATTAAAAATTTCTACCATCTCATCTCTAATTATATAAAAGTTAAAATCATTAAATTCTGTCTTTTTCTTCCACATAATAACAATACTATTGCCATTTTTTAAATTATCTTCTAACAGTCTATAATTTTCTCTTATAAATCGCTTAATTTTATTTCTTTTAACGCTATTTCCTGCCTTTTTACTAACAGCTATTCCAAGTTTATTGATATTCATATTATTATTTTTAATAAAAATATCAAATAAACTTCCTCTATAGCATTTTCCTTTTTTTAAAACTGTTCTGAATTCATAACTTTTTTTTAACATTACTGTCTTTTTCAATTTTATTCCTCTATTCTATACAGTAACTTTTTTTCTACCTTTTGCTCTTCTAGCTTTTAAAACATTTCTTCCGCTTTTTGTTTGCATTCTTGCTCTAAATCCGTGTACTTTCTTTTCTTGTCTATTTTTTGGTTGATATGTCATTTTCATAGTAATATACCTCCTCTAATTTAATCATAAGCTTTAAAATTATATCCCAAAACCATACTAATTGTCAAGTATTTATTCGAATTTTTTAAATATTATAATATTTTTATTAATTAATATTGATTAATTTTTTATTTTTTGATATTATTGTGTCGTAAAATAGGTATTTATTTTTTTGATGCCTTTTTTTGTTAAATGAACACTGGAGGTTTATGTACCAATGGAAAGCAATTTGAATGACTTATTGAATGAAGCAAAAAACTTACTAAAAGGCGAACTTTCCGAGCTTTCTTATAAAACTTGGCTTTTACCCCTAGAAATTCAAGGAATAGAAAATAACAATGTAATCCTTGTTTCTGATGATCCTTTTAAAAAGGAATCTGTAGAGTCTCGATTTAAAGATTTACTTGAAAATGCTTTTAGTATCATATTACAAAAGAAATGTACTGTTTCGATAGTACTAAGTACCGAAAATGATACACAAGACAAAGTTTCAAATTTTTCGAATGTAAATTATTCTAAAACCTATTTGAATCCTAATTATTCCTTTGATACTTTTGTTGTTGGAGATAATAACCGATTTGCACACGCAGCAGCCTTAGCTGTTGCAGAATCACCAGCTACAGCTTATAATCCTTTATACATCTACGGAGGAGTTGGTTTAGGTAAAACACACTTAATGCATGCAATCGGTAATGAAGTAATGAGAAATCATAGAGACTTTAAAATACTTTATGTAACCTCAGAAAACTTCACTAATGAATTTATAAACTCACTTAGAGACAACGGAATGGAAAAATTTAGGAATAAATATAGAAACATTGATGTCCTTCTAATTGATGATATTCAGTTCATTGCAGGCAAAGATAGGTTGCAAGAAGAATTCTTTCATACATTCAACACACTAAGAGAAAACGGAAAACAAATTGTTTTATCAAGTGATAAACCACCAAGAGATATTCCTCTTTTAGAAGATAGGTTAAAATCAAGATTCGAGTGGGGAATACTTGCCGATATAGCAATGGCAGATTACGAAGTTCGTTTAGCAATTTTAAGAAAAAAAGCTGAAGAAAAGCATGCTTTAATAGATGATGATATTCTAAAAAACATTGCAGCAAAAATAGACTCAAACATAAGAGAATTAGAAGGTGTTTTCAACAAAATAGTAGCACAAGCATCTCTTACACATACACCAGTAACTTTTGAAATGGCAGAAAAAGCAATAAACGATATAATCAGACAAAATTCATCAGTCATTTCAATAGAGTATATACAAGATGTTGTATGCAGTTATTTTGATATAACAATAAAGGACTTAAAAAGTTCTCAGCGTTCTAGCAATATAACATTTCCAAGACAAATAGGAATGTATCTTTGTAGAATCCTTACAAATGAGTCATTTCCAAAGGTTGGAGAAGCTTTTGGGAAAAGAGATCACACAACAGTAATGCATGCATTTAAAAAAATAGAAAAAGACATAAAAGAGGATCCAAATACAAAACTAATTGTGGAAAGTGTGAAAAAAATTGTGCTAAACAACAAACAGGCATAAAATAAACAAAAACTTAAACTTTTTCGAAAAAGTATTTGTTAAACATTATTTTGCCAAGAAAAAATCTTTCTTTACTTACGGAAGAAAGATAAGAGTTATCCATAGGCACCTGTGAATATCCTGTGGAAAACTTGTGGATAAGTAGTTTTTACACATTCAAAATTTAATAATGTGGATAACTTTAAAAATTATCCACAAACATATCCACAACAACAAACCTTAGGGAAATAAGTTATACACATAGTTATCCACATTATCCACAGCCCCTACTAATACTATTACTATATATATTTATTTATATATAATAAAAGCAAACAATTTTTGAAAGAGAAAAGAGAGGATATAAAATGAAAATAATTTGTGATAGAGAAAAACTTTTAAAAGCAATAAATGCAGTAGTAAGAGGAGTACCTACAAGAACAACAATGCCAGTACTTGAAGGTATTTATATGCAAACAAACAATAATCAACTAAAATTAACTACATATGATTTAGAATTAGGAATTGAATATGTAATAGATTCAACAATAGAAGAAGAAGGAAATACTGTAGTAAATGCAACTATGTTTAGTGAAATTATTAGAAGATTACCAGATTCAGAAATAAAACTAACAGTAAATGAAAATAAACTATTAGTTATAGAATGTGAAGGTTCATTATATAAATTATCAACAATGAATCCTGAAGAATTTCCAGAATTACCAAAAATAGAAATTGAAAATTCATTAGAAACAGAACAAATGGTATTAAGAAATATGATAAGAAAAACAATATTTGCAGTAAGTAACGAGGAAAATAGACCAATATTTACAGGTTGCCTATTTGAAACAAGAAATAATAAACTAAATATTGTAGCAATTGATGGATTTAGAATGGGATGGGTAAGCAAAGTATTAATAAAGGAAACAGCTGATTTTAAAGCAGTAATTCCAGGAAAAACACTAAACGAAGTAAACAAAATTTTAAATGATTCATTTGATATTATAAAAATAGGAATAGCAAAAAATCAAGGTATTTTTGAAATGGAAAATTGTAAAATAGTAACAAGATTACTAGATGGAGAATTTTTAAACTATGAAAGTGTTGTTCCAGGAAATTGGGAAACTAGAATAAAGGTAAATAAAAATCAATTACAAGGATGCTTAGAAAGAGTTAGTTTAATTTCTTCATCAACAATGGAAAAAGAAAAAAAATATCCAGTAAAAATATCAATAGAAATTGGAAAAATAACATTATCATGTACAAATCAAACAGGAGAAGCAAAAGAGGAAATGTACTTAGAAACAGAAGGACAAAATCTAGAAATTGGTGTAAATCCAAAATATTTCTTAGATGCACTTAAAGCAATTGATGATGAAGAAGTGTTTATAGAATTTGGAAGCAATATTTCACCATGTATAATAAAACCAATTGAAGAATTGGAAAACGAATACATATATATGATATTACCAGTAAGATTAAAAGCTTAAAAATAAGGGAAAAAAGATGTTTATAAAAGAAATAAAATTGGAAAATTTTAGGAATTATGACTTTGAAAAAATAGAATTAAACAGTAAAACAAATATATTTTTTGGAGATAATGCACAAGGAAAAACAAATATATTAGAGTCAATTTTTATTGCAAGTTTAGGAAAATCCTTTAGAACAACAAAAGATAAAGAATTAATTAAAGAAAATAAAGACACAGCTAAAATTCAAATTAAATTTATAAAAAATAATAGAGAAGAAAAAATAGATGTGGAACTAAGTGATAAAAAAAGAGTTTTAATAAATGAAATTCCAATAAAAAAATTAAGCGAAATAATAGGAAAAATAAATGTTGTATTATTTACTCCTGAGGATATAGAAATACTTAGAAATGAACCGATTAGAAGAAGAAAATTTTTAAATATAATGATAAGCCAATTAAGACCTAAATATGTTTATATAATGTCAGAATATAAAAAAACATTAGAACAAAGAAATAACTACTTAAAACAAATAAAATATGAAAATAAACCACAAAAAAATTTAATTATATGGGATGAACAATTAGCAACTCTAGGAATAAAAATATATGAATATAGAAACGAATTTATAGAAAAAATAAATAAAAAAATAAAAATAATTCACTCAAAAATTACTGATAATAAAGAAAATATAGAAATAAAATATAAAACAAATATAAATAAAGAAAATTATTTAGAAAAATTAGAAAAAAATCAAAATATAGACATTCAAAAAGGATATACTTCAATTGGGGTACATAGAGATGATTTTGAAATAGAAATAAACAAAAAAAATGCAGCAATATATGGGTCACAAGGGCAACAAAGGTCATGTATTATTTCCCTAAAGCTAGCTGAAGCAGATGTAGTATATGATGAAATTGAAGAATATCCAGTTGTTTTACTAGATGATTTTATGTCTGAATTAGATAAAAAAAGAGTAAAAGGATTTATCCAAAATATAAAAAATAATCAAGTATTAATCACAACAACAGATAAAATAAATCTTGACACAATGGTGTATAATCTGTATAAAGTTGATAAAGCAAAAGTAGAAAGGATGATTGACAATGGAAAAGTTTGAGCATGAATATAAAGCAGACCAAATTCAAGTATTAGAGGGATTAGAAGCAGTAAGAAAAAGACCAGGAATGTATATTGGAAGTGTATCAGTAAGAGGATTACACCATTTAGTATATGAGATTGTTGATAACTCTGTAGATGAAGCTTTGGCAGGATATTGTACAAAAATAAATGTTGTAATAGAAAAAGGAAATATAATTAGGGTTGAAGATAATGGAAGAGGAATACCAGTAGATATTCACCCAAAAACAAAAATATCAGCAGCAGAAACAGTTTATACTGTATTACATGCAGGAGGAAAATTCGGTGGAGATAGCGGATATAAGGTATCTGGCGGATTACATGGTGTAGGTTCATCAGTAGTAAATGCACTATCAGAATGGACAGAAGTCACAATAAAAAGAGATGGCGGAATATACAAAATGAAATTCAATAGAGGAAAAACTGTAGAGCCACTAACAAAAATAGGAGATTCAAATGAAACTGGAACAACAGTAAGATTTTTTGCAGATGGTACAATATTTGAAACACTAGAGTATGAATACGAAGTACTTGAAAATAGATTTAGAGAAATGGCTTTTTTAACAAAAGGCCTAAGAATTACAATTAGAGATGAGAGAGAAGAACCAATAAAAGAAGCAGATTTTTGTTTTGAAGGTGGACTAGTATCATTTGTAGAATACTTAAATAAAAACAAAGAAAAATTACATGAAAAGCCAATTTATATCGATAAAAAAGGTGAATTTCCAATAGAAATAGCAATGCAATACACATCTGCATATTCAGATACAATATTAACTTTTGTAAATAATATAAACACAGTTGAAGGAGGAACTCACCTAGAAGGTTTTAAAAGAGCCTTAACAAAAGTATTTAATGACTATGCAAAAAATCATAATATTTTAAAAGAAAAGGATGGAAATTTACAAGGTGAAGACATTAGAGAAGGAATAACAGCAGTTGTTTCAGTAAAAGTAAAAGAACCACAATTTGAAGGTCAAACAAAAACAAAATTAGGAAATAGTGAAGTAACAGGATTAGTGCAATCAGCAGTAACAGAAGAACTATCAACATTTTTAGAAGAGAATCCTTCTGTTGCAAAAGCAATATTAGATAAGTGTATAAGTGCTTCAAGAGCTAGGGAAGCAGCAAGAAAGGCTCGAGAATTAGTTAGAAGAAAAAATGCACTAGAAGGTTCAACCTTACCAGGAAAATTAGCAGACTGTAGTGAAAAGGATGCTTCACTTTGCGAAGTATATATAGTCGAGGGAGATTCAGCAGGAGGAAGTGCAAAACAAGGAAGAGACAGAAAATTTCAAGCAATACTTCCACTTTGGGGTAAAATGCTAAATGTGGAAAAAGCAAGAGCTGATAAAATTTATGGTAATGATAAATTAAATCCAGTAATACTTGCAATAGGAGCAGGAATTGGGGCAGACTTTGATGTATCAAAAATTCGTTACGGAAAAGTAATAATAATGGCAGATGCTGATGTTGATGGTTCACATATAAGAACACTACTACTAACATTTTTCTTCAGATATATGAGACCATTAGTTGAAAATGGAAATGTATTTTTAGCTCAACCGCCTTTATATAAGCTATCAAGAAAAGGCATGAAAGATGTATATTGCTATACAGATGAGCAACTTGAAAATCATCTTCAAGAATTAGGAAGAGATGGAATGAATATACAAAGATATAAAGGTTTAGGAGAAATGAATCCTGAACAATTATGGGAAACAACTATGAACCCAGCCACAAGAACATTAGTACAAGTAACAATGGATGATGCTATAAAAGCAGATGAAATATTTACAGTATTAATGGGAGATGACATTGGTCCAAGAAGAGAATTTATAGAAAAAAATGCTAAATTCGTTAAAAATTTGGATATATAAAATCTAATAGCTTAAGAAGTAACCTTCTTAAGCTATTATCGATAAAGCTCATATTAATCTTCAGCTAAAACTAAAACAAATAACGTTTTCATTTGATGTATATTACTATACAAACAAACAATTAGCCAATCATTTTAATCAGTCGCTCGACTATAAAAACATCATAAGAGACTACATTCCTCCCTAAGGGAATAAAAGTAATCCCTATGGTAGATACAAATAGATATTAATATAATCTTAACTCAGCTACAGTACACACATTTTGACCACATAAACAAAGAAAAACAAAATATAGCCTACACATACATACTATAACCTTCAGCTCCGACATATCATAACCAAAACTAGCTATGAAACATCTTAGCTCGAATTATACAAAACCTTAAGAGACTTTATATAACTCTTAGTTCAATTAATAAAAACCTTATGCTACTATTATGTCTTTTTATTTTTTTTATATACTGGAAATATATGGAAAATAAAAGTCGAATTTTGTCGAACGATTTTTGTTGACAAATAGCTAAAAATAGTTTATTATAAGTAAAGAAAAAGAAAGGAGGAAATATTGAAAAACAAAACAGTGCAACAATGGTTACCATTTAGTAACATCACAGAAGATGGCATAATAAAATTCAAAGATAATTCTTATGTGAAAATTTTAAAAATCTCGCCAATTAATTTTAATTTAAAATCTAATCTTGAAAAAGAATCTATAATAAATTCCTATAAAATTTTTTTAAAAACCTGTAATTTTAATATTCAAATATTAATTCAAAGTAATAAAGAAGATTTAACTGAGCATATTTTAAAAATAAAAAATAATAATGAAAATAAATCAGAAAAAATAAAAATAATTTCAAATAAATATATAAATTATATTCAAGAAATTAATAAAAAAAGAAAATCATCTTCTAAAAATTTTTTTATTCTTATAAAAGAAAATCCCGAAAATAAAAAACAAAAAATAAATGAGGAATACGAAAAAATAATAATTGAAAAATTAAATGAAAAATATTTTAAAATTAAAGAAAGCTTATCAAGATGCGGAAATATTGTAAAACAATGTGACAATAAAGAGGAGGTAGAAAAAATAATTAATTCATTTTTAAATACAAGAAAAGAATTAAAAATAAATTAAATAAAAAATATGAAAATAAATACAAAAAAAATAATAAATAAAAAAATAACAAATATTATAGAAGGAAAATTCACAAAAAAAGATGAAATATCACCAGCATATATAAGTAACATTAATCCACAAAATATAGAAATAGATAATATTTATTATTCAGGAATAATTATTGTAAATTATAATAGAGAAAATATTGATTTAATTTTAAAAAAAATAATAGACACAAATATAAATATGAATATTTCAATTTTTTATGAAAAACAAGACAATTATAAAATAATAAGAAATTTAACATATCATATTGCAAATGTTGGAGTAGATTTAAAAGATGGAAAAACCAACCAACAGGAAGTTGATATAGCAGCATTTACATATAATGATGCAAAATATATAAGAAAAGAAATTCAAGTAAATAATGAAGATATTTATTTTTTATATATTTATTTAAATATTTTTTCAAATAATGAAAAAGAATTAGAATTTTTACTAAATAAAATAGAAGGAATATTAGAAAGTACAGGAATGCAAACAAGAAGGGCAAACTTTAGGCAGGAACAATTATTTTTATCATGTCTTCCATTTATGATGAACAGTGAAGATTTAAAACCAGCAGCAAAAAGAAATGTATTAACAACAGGTCTTACATGTACATATCCATTCATTTCATCCGCCTTATTTGATGAAAACGGAATATTTTATGGAATAAATATTTATAATGAATCAATGGTTTTTATAGATAGATATGATGAGAATAAATACAAAAATGCAAATATGTGTATTTTTGGAACCAGTGGATCAGGAAAATCCTTTTTCACTAAATTGCAAATAATTAGATATTATCTATTTGAGATTGAGCAGTATGTAATAGACCCAGACAGAGAATATGAAAATATTGCAAATAAATTAAATGGAACTGTTATAAAAATAGGAGCTTCATCCAACACTTTCTTGAATATTTTTGATATAAGACAAGAATCAATAGAAGATGAAAAAGGGTATTTGGCAACAAAAATAAGCCGATTAATAGGATTCTTCAACTTAATATTTGGAAATTTAGATGAAGAAGAAAAAGCAATATTAGAAGAAAAAATAATTAAATGTTATAACCAAAAAGGAATAACATTTGATGATAAAACACTATTTAAAAATGATGAAAATAAAATAAATATAAAACCAATATTTAAAGAAAGCAAAGATATGCCAATACTAGAAGATTTATATAATATTTTAGGTGAGGATGAAAAAACAAAAAAAATGCAAATAAAACTGATTCCATTTGTAAAAGGGTCACTAAATTTTTTTAATAATTATACTAATATTGAATTAAATAATAAATTAATAATAGCAGATATTTATGATTTAGGTGAAGAAAACATAAAATATGGAATGTTTTTATTTACAGATGTAAATTTAACACTTTTAGAACCACTAACAAAAGTATTGATATTACAGAGAAAGAAGGGATTTTAATTAAAACAATGAAATTACAATTTTACTATATAAAACAAGATTATATAGAATACATAAGACAATTTGATGAAAAAATACCAATAAAAAACAGACCATATTTAGGAGTAGGGATAAAAAATAAAAATTATATATATTTAGCACCTTTATTTTCTCCAAGAGAAAAACATAAAAATTATTATATGAATGATACATTTTTTAGAATATATGATTATTATAATAATTACATTGGTTTAATTAGATTTTCAAATATGATTCCTGTTCCTAAAAATTTTATTCAGAAAATAAATTTTAATTATTCAGATAAATTATATCAAGAATATTTTTATATCTCTAAACACCAAAATCAAATTTTAAGAAAAGCAAATTACACATATAATAATTATGATAAATTTAAAAATATATGTGTAGATTTTAATAAAATAGAAAATATTATTAAAATAAATATACAAGGGTATA
>USHY01000025.1 GCA_900554635.1 uncultured Clostridium sp.
TCTGGTTCTTTTACTTCTATGTTGTCTATGTCTATTATTGATATTTTAGATTTTTTAAATTTTGTTGTTGTAATTAAGCTATTTTTTATGTACTCTGCATTTTCTGCTAAAATTATTATGTATGCTTTATCTTCATACACTAAAATATCTCCCATTCGTTCTCTTATTATTCCAAATTGCATTACTGTGCCTAAATAATCTCTATGTTGATATTTGCCTTTTTGCTCGTTTGGCAGGATTATTTCAATTGCTTTTATGATCTTCTTAATGTTAGATGTTGCTATTTCTTGGGTTAATTTTTCTGGATACATTAAGAGTATTTTACTTTCTGCCTCTTCGTATCCTCCTGTAAATATATAGTTCTTAAATTTTTGCCTTTCTAATTCTTTTTGAATGATGTTTTTTTCATTTAGGTTTAAAAAGTCTGTATATGTAATTTTATTTCTTGTTTTACAAAACTGTAATTTATCGTTTAGCTTTGCTATTATTAGTTTTTCTTCTCGATTTGTTTCCATTATTGCTCCTTCTCTATCTTCTATTATACATATTTATTAGCACTTTATCAACATTTTACTTACTTTAAATTTTATGATAAAATAGTTGCAAATTATATAAGGAGGGATTTTTTTGATTAAACCTGAAAGATTAAAAAGAGGCGATAAAATCGCTGTTGTGAGCCTTTCTTGGGGTGGACTTGGTGAAAAGGAGATTATTCATAAATATTATCTTGCAAAAGATAGGCTTAAAAATATGTTTGGCTTGGAGCTTGTGCCAACTGAGCATGCTTTGAAGGGTTCTAAATTTACATACGAGCACCCTGAACTTAGGGCTAAAGATTGGATGGATGCTTTTAAAGACCCAAGTATTAAAGCTATTTTTTCTGCTATTGGTGGAGATGATACTATTCGTTTGCTTCCATATATTGATTATGATGTTATCAAGAATAATCCTAAAATTTTTTCTGGATTTTCAGATACTACTGCAAATCATTTTATGATGTATAAAGCTGGTGTCACTTCATTTTATGGTCCTTGCATCTTATCTGACTTTGCTCAATATGGTTCTATGTTTGATTATACTGTTGATGCTATAAATAATATATTTTTTGATGCTAACCCTCATTTTGAGATTAAGAAGTGTGATTATTTTACAAATGAACATTTTGAATGGTGTGAAGAAAATATAAATAAAGAGAAGAAAAGAATTCCTGATTCAAAAGGCTATGAAGTGTTGCAAGGCACTGGCAAAGTTTCTGGTAAACTTTTGGGTGGATGTATTGAACTTTTGGATATGATTAATGGTACCGAGATTTGGCCATCTTTAGATGAATGGAGAAATAAGATTTTATTTATTGAAACTAGTGAAGAAACTCCTAGTCCTCAAAATGTTAAATATATTTTAAGAACCTTGCAAGCTCAAGGAATTCTAAATGCTATTAATGGTATTATTGTTGGCAAACCTAGAGGTGAAACATATTATGAGGAATATAAGGATGTTTTAAAAACTGTTGTTGGTATAGAAGCTAAAAGGCCTGATTTGCCTATTATTTATAATGTGAATTTTGGCCATAATGAGCCTATTGGAATTATTCCTTATGGAGTTGAATGTGAATTGGATTGTGATAATAAGAAAATCACATTACTTGAAAGTGGAGTTTTATAAACTCCACTTAAACTATATATTTAATCTCGTTATTTGGAAAATACTGTTTCATTTTTTCCAAGAAAAACCTTGTGCCTTCTTCTCTTATTTGTGGCTTATACATATATTTTCCTTTGCCTCTTCCTGTCATTTTTGTTTCATCAAAAAGATTTATTGCGTTTGGAAATGCCTCTTTGTTTATCATTTTATGAACATAGCTGTAGGTCATAAAAATCAATTCAAAAAAAGCACTTTTCTTGACAGCTGTACTTAATTTTTCTTTTAAAAAGATTAATAAGTTTTCATATTCTTCTTTCCAGTTATCCACAAAAATGATTGGTGCAATAAGAATTCCTACTTTGTAACCAGCTTCTTGTAGCTTGTTTATCGCTTTTACTCTGTTTTCTAAATTTGATGTTCCAAATTCTACCTTTCGAATTATATTCTCTGGGTTGACACTCATTCTTACAATTACTCTGCCTTTATGATCTAAATTTAAAATAGAGTCTACCATGTCAAACTTTGTTGGAAATGTTAAATATCCTCTATTGTTATTAGCAAAATTGGGAATTGTCCATTCTAAATTGTTTGTTATTGTGTTTTCTAAAATTAAATCACTATTGCTTCCTATCTCAAAAGTTAGCTCTTTTTCACTTTGATTTGATGTTTTAATTATCTTGTTTAGCATTTCTTCTCTATTTACAAAAAGCCTCAAATATGAGCATTTGTTGTAATTGCACACTAAATAACAGTACATACACATTGCTGTGCAACCAGATGAAGTGTATGGCACAAGGAAATCGGAAGTTTTATGGTTTGGAACGAATTTATGCGTTTTTCTAATTCCAATTATTAAGTCTTTCTTCATATCTGTAAAATCACAATTTCCTCTACATCTCATTTCTGGTATGTTGTTGTGGTTCTCAATTATCATTTTGGGAACATCTTTATATTTTTCTAAAAGCTCTTGTCCAAGTTTATAGTTTGTTATATTTTCTTCATACAAAATCTCTTTTGGCATAAACATTTTGCTTTCACCTCAAGAATATTTTGATAGGTTTTTGATTAAATTATACAGAATAAAAGCATTTTTTTACTTGACATTTTGTATAATTCTATGTTACAATTTTCCCATTACTAATAAAAGAGGTGTTACAAATAGATTCAAAAATTGTTCTAAAAAATTTTTTTGGTTATGATAGTTTTAGAACTGGGCAAGAGGAAATTGTAAATCAAATTTTGATGGGCAAGGATGTTTTAGGGATTATGCCTACTGGTGCTGGTAAGTCAATTTGTTATCAGGTACCTGCTTTAATGCTTCCTGGTGTAACTATTGTAATTTCTCCACTTATTTCTCTTATGAAAGATCAAGTTGATTCTTTAAATGCTATGGGAATTCCAGCAACATTTATTAATAGTACTCTTTCTGCTTCTGAGTATGCGGGAGCTGTTCAAAACATTTTGTATGATGTATATAAAATTATTTACATTGCCCCTGAAAGGCTTAATTCTTCATCATTTATTGATATTTTAAAATCAATAAATATTTCCATGATTACAGTTGATGAAGCTCATTGTATTTCACAATGGGGACATGATTTTAGGCCAACATATAGGGAAATTGCAAATGTTATATCTACTTTAAAGAAAAGGCCTATTGTTTCAGCTTTTACTGCAACTGCAACAGATATTGTTCGTGATGATATTATTAATCTTCTTAAACTTCAAAAGCCTTATGTTCTAACAACTGGGTTTGATAGGGCTAATTTAACTTTTTCTGTTGAATATCCAATTAGCAAAAGAAAATTCATTACTGATTTTGTTAAGAAAAATAGAGATGTTTCTGGAATTATTTACTGTCTTACTAGGAAAACTGTTATCGCTTTATATGATGAGCTTTCTGCTTTAGGATATAAAGTTTCAAAATATCATGGAGGAATGACTGAGAAGGAAAGAACTCAAAATCAAGAAGACTTTGTTTATGATAGAACATCTATAATGGTTGCTACTAATGCTTTTGGAATGGGTATTGATAAATCTAATATTAGATATGTTATCCATTACAATATGCCAAAAGACCTAGAAAGTTACTATCAAGAAGCAGGTCGTGCTGGGCGTGATGGGGATAATTCTAGGTGTATTTTGTTATTCAGTAGAGCTGATATTATAACTAATAAATTTCTAATTGAGCAGACTGAGCATAAGTCTGATACTAGTGTGGAATATAAAAAATTAAATGATATTATTGATTATTGCAATACAGATATGTGCCTTAGAAAGTATATTTTAGAGTACTTTGGTGAACTGCCTTTATTTGATAATTGCCATAATTGTGGCAACTGTTTATCAGAAGTTGAAAAGGCTGATATTACTGTTGATGCAATGAAAATATTATCTTGCATCAAGAGATTGAAAGAGAAATATGGTTCTGGAGTTGTAACAGATGTTTTAAAGGGTTCTAATACCTATAAAAATCAAATGCTTGGGTTTGATAAATTATCAACTTTTGGAATTATGAGTGAATATTCAAAAAATACAATAAAAGATTTAATATATTTTCTAATTACAGAAGGTTATATAGAAACCTTTGGCGATAAGTATCCTGTACTTAGGCTTACACCTAGTGCTTCAAAAGTCTTGTTTGAAGGCGAAAAGGTTACAATTAAAAGAAAAATTGAGAAGTCTATTGAAGTTCAAATTGATGAAGTTTATGACGCTAAACTTTTTGAGATTTTAAAAGCTTTAAGAAAAAGAATATCAGAAGAAACACATGTACCACCATTTATAGTGTTTTCAGATACATCTTTAAAACAAATGGCAACATATTTTCCAACTTCAGAAGAACAAATGCTGAAAATAAGTGGTGTTGGATATTCTAAGTTTGATAAATATGGCAATAGATTTTTAGAAACAATCAGACCTTATGTTTCTGAAAACAATATAACTCCAAAAGAAATTCCTATAGAAACTCCAAAGAAAAAATCTTCTGTAGAATCTTCACCTAAAGTAAACACTGCAGAAATTTCTTACAATCTATTCAAACAAGGCAAATCTATTAAAGAAATTGCAGAAGAGCGTGGTTTTGTTACAACAACCATTGAAACTCATTTACTAAAATACTTTGAAAATGGTGAAAATATAGATTTATCTAAATACATACATTCAAATTATGAGCAAGATATTTACAATGCAATTGATACCTACGGAGCAGAAAAACTTCGAGTGTTAAAAGATGCTTTGCCTGAGGGTGTAAGCTATTTCGATATCAAATATTTCTTAATAAAATATAAGCAAAAAAATGCAGTCTAGGCTGCATTTTTTTACACTCTTTTTATTCTAAATGTAGGTATTCCTGTTGAATATGGTGCTATATCATAGTGTTGGTAATAAATATATACTGCATCTTTGGTTAGATAAAAACTATTTGGGTTAAATGTACTTATAACAAGCTGGCAGCTGTCTTCAAAAAATACTCGTGGATTTGCTGCAATTTGTCTGTTTATTTCTTTGAATATGTCTACCATAAAATATGGATTATTCTTAAATACATCTTCTAGTTTAATCATTTTACCTGTTATCATATTCCAGTTTTGTGATGTTCTAACAGTATCTCCATGTGCTCCACCTGAATAGATGTATTCATCTGCATACAAACTTATAACATTATTTGCATTTAATGTTACTTCATAATTTCGAACAACCTCGTATGCCCTTTGTGGGTAACCATTCTTTTTGTTATACTTATAAAGTTCCACTGCTTGCTTAAATAGCTCATTTTCACATTTTCTTTGCAAAGAAAATGCCTGTTTTTTGTTGTATATATTGAAGTTAATTATGCCAAAACTATGTGTTTTTGCTTCAATATATGGATAGTTAATTTTGTAAGTTAGAACCACTGTACCATCATACATCATTTTTCTTTCTAAAACATTATTATCAATTTTATACATAAAAATCCCCCTCAAGTAAATATATGCTTAAGGGGTTGGATTTGTTATTCTATTTCAAACCATCTACAACCATCACAAACTTAACTTCTCCACTATTTTCTTCACTTATCATTCCAAAGTTATTATATTCATTGCTCAATTCATTTAGTTTTTCAACTCTTTTTGAAATGTTTTTTACATCTCCATTTATTAAGTTACATACTTTTTGTATTCCTTCTGTATCGAATTTTGTTGCTCCTTCTGCTAAGCTTTGTGTTCCGTTTTTTAGAGTTTGTAGTGAGCTTGGTAGTTCTTTAGTTGAGTTTGTAAGTTTTGCTAAGTTTTCTTCTAATTCTTTTGTTCCTGCTGATATTTTTTGTAGACCTTTTTCTAGGGCTGTGATTTGGGCTTGTGATGTTTCTGTTGGTGTTATTTTGGCTATTACTGCTTCGTTTGTTTTTTCTTGTTTTGTTAGTGCGGTAATTCTTGCGGTTAACCCATTTGCTCTTGTTGTTAGCTCATCTATTGTTGTTTGCATTGCTGTTTTATCTGCTTCGTCTGTTAATTTTGCTTTTAATACTGTTAGGTTTGTTATTTGTTTTTTTAGTTCTCCTGCTTCTGCTGTGAGTGTTGTTATTTCGCTATTTAATACTTTGTTATTTGATTGTAACATTCCTATTGATGTTGTAATTAAGTCTGTAAGTTTTTGTTTTAATGCACTTATTCCTACAACTAAACCTTCTTCACCATTTACACCTGCATTTAATTCTTGTGCACCATTATATAATGCTACTGCATTTTGTGGTAGTGCTCCAAGTTTTGAACTTAGAAGTCCAACTCCTTCGTTAACTTTATTTGCTCCATCTACTATTTGCTTACTTGATTCTTTTAGTGTGTCTGCTTTTGCATATACTGTATCTAATTTATCAAATATTTCTAAGTCGCTTAAGTCTACCATTTTTGCTGTTACATAAGTAATTATGCTGTTTTGTTCAAAGTCTGTTGTGTCTAAGGTTATTTCAATACTTGTTGGTATATCTATTTCTTTTTTAGATAAATTTAAACTTTCTTGTAATCCAGGAAGTGCCATTCCTACTAATGCTGTTTTTGAGCCATCATCTACTAATTTTCCGTTTGTAATTGAGATGTTTTTGTTATTTGTATTATCAAATACTGTTCCTGCAACTACTACAAATGGAATGTACATTGTTGTTTTTCTTCCATTTACTGTTACTTCTCTTGCCTCTTTGTTTGTGTATTCTATTGTTATTTTAACATTACCTGATTTGCCTCCTATATCTTTTGATGAAATTTCTTCTCCATTTAATTCATATTTTATGTTGCAAGTAACAGGTAATTCTTGTGTGCTTTCACCTTGATAATAAATGTCGTTTCCATTTGCTTGCCATACAAGCTTGTTATCTTGTTTTTCAAATGTTTCATCTCCATTTGTATTTTCAATGTTGATTAAGTTTGATAAGTCTTCTATTATTTGTTCATTATCACTGTTTTCTATATGTGTTGTTACTATTGTTTTATATGCATTTCCTTCATTATCTAGCTTTGAATATACTGTTTCTGATTTTGTATATGCAAATACTGGTACTGATGTTGTTGCTATAATGGAACATAAGGCTGTTCCTGCAATTATTTTTGAAATTTTATCTTTCATAATTCATTCCTCCTAATTTTTAACTTCTTTCATTCCCATTGTTGTTTTACAAATTATTTTATCAAATATCATTAGGAATGCTGGTAATACTGTTATTACAACTACCATACTAATTAATGCGCCTCTAGACATTAATGTACATAGTGAACCAATCATTTCAATTTTTGAGTAAACACCTACTCCAAATGTTGCTCCAAAGAAGCATAAACCACTTGTTACTATTG
Organism: uncultured Clostridium sp.; assembly: GCA_900554635.1. Taxonomy (GTDB): domain Bacteria; phylum Bacillota; class Clostridia; order TANB77; family CAG-508; genus UMGS1781. The sequence goes on from USHY01000025.1 coordinate 7,467, forward strand.
AACTTATTGATGTTCCTAGTGCCTCATCTATTGCAGCTTTCTTGTCTTTTCCTTCTTTTCTAAGTGTTATATATTTTGTTGTTATTAATATTGCATAATCTATTGTTGCTCCAAGTTGTATTGTTCCTATTACAATTGATGCTACGAATGGTAGGCTGGTATGTGTGTATGCTGGTATTCCCATGTTTATAAATATTGCAAATTCAATTATTGTAATTAATATTACTGGTAATGATATTGATTTTAATACAAATATCATTATGATAAATATAATTGCTATTGAAACTGTGTTTACACTATTGAAATCGTGGTTTGCAATTTCAACTAAGTCTTTCATTAAAGGTCCTTCACCTGCTAAGATTGCATCTTTATCGTATTTCTTTATGATGTCATTTACCTTTGTTATTTGTTCGTTTAGCTCATCTGTTGCCATTTCATAATTTGAGTTGATCAATATTAATTGATATTTATCATTTTCAAAAACTGATTTAATATCATCTGAAAGCATTTCTTCTGGCAAGCTAGATAGTTTTGCATAGCTTAATGTCCATTCTATTCCATCTACATTTTCAATTTCTTCTAGCATTTCTTTTACTTTGTGTGTTGGAACACTTTTATCTATTAAAGCTATTTCAGTTGATACCATGTTGAATTTTTCTTTTAGCTCTGTGTTTGCTTCAATGCTTGGTAATGTTTTTGGTAATGATTTATCTAGGTTATAGTACACTTCTGTATGTGTGTATCCCCATACTGCAAATGGTAGAACAATTACAAACACTGCAATTATTGTCCAGCGATGTTTAATATTGAAGTCTTTTAAATGTTTGAATTTTGGCATTATTTCTTTGTGTTTTGTTTTTTCTATTGATTTATCAAATGTAAGTATTAATGCTGGTAAAACTGTTACTACACAAATTAGTCCAAATAGCACACCTTTTGCCATAACTAAACCTATATCTTTTCCTAGTGTTAAGTTCATACTACATAATGCCAAGAAGCCTGCGATTGTTGTAAGTGAACTTCCTATTACAGATACGAATGTTTTTGAAATAGCTTGTGCCATTGCTTCTTCTTTATCTTGTGTCTTTTCTTTTTCAGCTATATAGCTGTGATATAGGAATATTGCAAAGTCCATTGTTACACCTAATTGTAATACTGCACTTATGGCTTTTGTTATATATGATATTTCTCCTAGGAAAATGTTTGTTCCCATGTTGTATAGAATTGCTATTCCTATGTTTAGTAGTAAAAATACTGGTGCTACATAAGAATCAAGTGCTAATTGTAAAATTATGAAGCATAGAACCACTGCAATTGCTACATAAATTACAACCTCTGAATTAGATAAGTCTCTTGTATCTAATACTGTTGCTGACATTCCACTTATTTTACATTGTTTATCTGTCATACTTCTTAAAATTTCAATTGTTTCTAGTGTTTTGTCTGATGATATTCCTTCTTTAAATGTTACTAGAAGTGCTGTTGTTCCATCTTTATACACTTTGTCTTTGATATCATCTGGTATCATTTCTACTGGAATGTTTGTTCCTAAAATATCTGAAACACCAACTACTTTTTCTACATTATCGGTGTTTCTAAATTTCTCCTCTAATTTTTTTATATCTTTTGTTTTCATATTATCTAATAGCACTATTGAATATGAGCCCATGTTGAAATTGTTTTGCAATATATTTTGTCCTTGCATTGTTTCAATGTTTTCTGGAAGATATACTAAAATATCGTAGTTTACTCTAGTTGCTTTCATTCCAAGAAATGATGGGATTAATAATAATATTGCTATTATTAAGATTAATGTTTTGTTTTTACATATTTTTCTTGCAAAGTCTAACATTTTTTTCTCTCCTTTCATTTATGACTAACGGTCACTTTCTATATGTTACCACTTTTATGACCATTGGTCAATAGGTTTATCAAAAAAATTTGATTTTCTTTTAAATATATTGACTAAGTGTCATTTTTATGCAATAATGATGTTGGATGTGATTTTTATGAGTATTAATAAAAATGATGAAAATAGTAAAGAAAATAGACTTTTATCAAATGCTTTTAAACTTTTCACTGAGAAGGGTATTAAAGATACTTCTATTCAGGAAATCGTTGATAATGCTAATGTTGCTAAAGGTACTTTTTACTTATATTTTAAAGATAAGTATGAAATTAGAGATGTTTTGATTACCAAAAAATCAGAAAAGCTTTTTAGTGATGCTCTTGCTTCTCTTAGAAAGAACTATATTTCAAACTTTTCTGATCAGATTATTTATGTTATTAATTATGTAATTGATGAACTTAATAAAAATCAAATTCTTTTAAAATTCATCTCTAAGAATTTGTCTTGGGGTGTTTACAATAAAACTTTGTGGACTATCTATGAGACTAATGAGGAAAAGGGCGATACTCTTTATGAGTTGTTTATGAAAGGTGTTAAAGAGAATAATATTAAGCTTGAAAACCCTGAAGTTACTTTGTTTATGATTATTGAACTTGTAAGTTCTACTTGCTTTAACTCAATTTTATATAAAGACCCACTTCCTATTGATGAGTTCAAACCGTTTTTGTATGAGGCTATTAGGAATATGATAAAGACATAAAAAAAATTCCCCAAAACTGGGGGATTTTTTATTCGCCTATTTGTCTATTAACCACTCTAAAACATTTCTTACCACTATTCCCTCTTCATTAGATAGTGGTATTTTATCCATTGTTAAGATTATTTTTTCATAATTATCATTTATTTTTTGTAATGAATTTAACTCTCTTGTTAAAATTTTGTTTTCGTTATCTTTTAAAGTTTCACATACTTGAACATACCTTTTTCCTGTACTATCTATTGCAACAAAATCAACTTCAAAATCATCTACTTTTCCAATATATACATCATATCCCCTTCTTAGTAATTCAAGATATACCACATTTTCTAATATATGTCCTCTATCTCCAACTTTTCTCCCTAACATAAAATATCTTAATCCCAAGTCTGAAACATAATATTTTTCTCCTGTCTTTAAATATTGCTTCCCTTTTATATCATATCTATTTGCCTTATATAAAAAGAATGATTCGATAAAACCTTCTAAATATTTTTCGACTGTTCTAACATTTATGCTTCTTCCATCACTTGTCATTGTATTGGCTATGCTGTTAGTTGAAATTAAATTTCCTATATTATCAAGTGCAAAATTTGCAACACTTTTTAACATTGCCTCATCTGTAATTCCTTTTCTTATCATTACATCCTTGATTATAACATCATTATATAGGCTACCAAGATATTTACCAATTTCGTTTTCTTCTAGTTTAGTAGCGTATGGAAAAGATCCCATTGATATATATTTTTTATATAATTCCTCTAAGTCCTCTATGTTAAATGCTTCTTTATATTCTTTAAATGATAATGGTAACATTTTTATTTCAACATATCTTCCTGTTAATAGAGTAGACAGTTCTGATGATAATAGATTCGCATTTGAACCAGTAATATATAAATCAACATTTTTATTTATATACAAACTATCTGCAACTTTTTGAAACTCCGGAATTTTTTGTATTTCATCTATAAAAATATAATTCTTTTTGTTTTTCTGCAAATTGTTGTTTATATAATTGTATAAATCCATATAATTTTCTATAAAGTTATATTGTAAATCTTCCAAATTAATATTAATTATTTGGTCTGATGAAATTCCATCTTCTACTAACATTTTTCTATACATTTCTAATAATGTGCTTTTTCCACATCTTCTTATTCCTGTAATAACTTTTATTAATTCTTTGTCTTTGAATTTTTTTAATTCTTTTAAATATTCTGGTCTTTGTATCATATTTCACATCTCCTTTATCTTTATTATATTCATTATACAATTTTTTATTCATTTTTGCAAGTTTTTGTATTGATAATACAAAAACTTTTTATTTAGTTCCAGATTTTATTCTTTTTGAGACAAAAAAACCCTCAAGTAAGTACATACTTGAGGGAGATAAATTTTTTATTCGCCTATTTCTATATATTTTTTACCTTCATCTAGTTTTTTTACATCTTCTTTAGGGAATGTAATTTCTAGAGTTCCGTTTTTGAAGCTTGCTTTGATGTCTTCTTCCTTTACGTTTTCTCCTGCATAATAACTTCTTGAACATTCTCCGAAGAATCTTTCTTTGTGAATATAATTTCCATGATGCTCATTTTCTTCTTTGTGTTCTTCTCTTTTTGCTGTTACTGTTAAATATCCATCTGTTAAATCAATTTTAATGTCTTCTTTGTTATATCCTGGTAAGTCAATATCTAGCACATAATTGCCATCCTTTTCTCTTACATCAGTTTTCATTAATTTGTTTTCTTTTTTTGTAAAAAATGGTTCATTGAAAACCTCATCAAAAATATCAAAACCATTTCTTCTTGGTACCATCATCATAAGTCATTCCTCCTTTACAAATTTTTTATGTGTTGATACCACACATCTTCTATTGTTATATTTCCCACTTGCGATTATATTATACACCTTTTTTTAGCAATGTCAATAGTAGAGTGCTAATTTTTTTAAAATTTTTTATCACTCTTTTTCAGGATATTTTCAGGTTTGTGGTATAATATATATTATGAATTTTTATGTTTAAAGAAAGTAGGTTTTTTATATGTCTTACATTGAGTTTAAAGATGTTGTTAAGGAATATAAAATGGGAGATGTTGTGATTAAGGCTTTGGATAATACTAGTTTTAGTATTGATAAGGGCGAATTAGTTGCTATTGTTGGGCCTAGTGGGGCTGGGAAGACTACTACTCTTAATATTTTAGGTGGTATGGATAGGGCAACTTCTGGGTCTGTTTTGGTAAATGAGAAGGAAATTACTTCTCTTACAAATAAGCAATTAATTCAATATAGAAGAAATGATATTGGGTTTGTTTTTCAATTTTATAATTTAGTTCAAAATTTAACTGCTAAAGAGAATGTTGAGCTTGCTACTCAGCTTTGCTCAGATGCTTTAAATGTTGATGAGATTTTGGATAAAGTTGGTTTAAGGGATAGAAAAGATAATTTTCCTTCACAACTTTCTGGTGGTGAACAACAAAGAGTTGCTATTGCAAGGGCTATTGCTAAAAACCCTAAACTTTTGCTTTGCGATGAACCAACTGGTGCATTAGATTATAAAACTGGTAAACAAATTTTAAAATTACTTCAAGATACTTGCAGGCGTGAGAAAATGACTGTTGTTATAATCACTCATAATACTGCAATTGCGCCAATGGCTGATAAAGTTATTCATTTTAAGAATGGTACTGCTGAAAAGATTGTTATAAACGAAAAACCAATTTCAATTGATAAAATAGAATGGTAGGAGTATGCAAAATGATGAAAAAATCTTTGTTCAAGAATAATTTAAAGTCAATTCATAAAACAAGAAGAAGGTTTATTTCTATACTAGTTATGGCATTCTTAGGAGTTGGCTTTTTTGCAGGTCTTGTGGCTACAAGCCCTGATATGCTAGATAGCTTAGATAAATACGCGGATTCTAGCAATTTATATGATATAAATATAATATCTACTTTAGGTTTAACGGATGATGATATTACAGCCTTGCAAGCTTTAAATGGAGTTGAGAATGCTTATGGAATTCAAACCAAAGACTCCATATCTAAAATTGATGATAAAGAAAGTATTTGTAAGGTAATTGAATATAATGAAAATGTTAATACTCCAGTTATAGTTGCAGGAAGGAATATTGAAAATGAAAACGAATGCTTAATAGACCCTGCTGTTGTTCGTACTGGAAAAGGTGTAGAAGAATATATTGGGAAAAAAATCATTTTAGAAAATGATGATTTAGATTCAAACGACAACCCAATTTTTACTCAAAAGGAATTTGAAATAGTAGGAATTGCCGAAACACCAGTATATATATCTAATGAGCGAGGCAACACAAGTATTGGTAATGGTACAGTTTCATTTTATATCTTCACAAAAGATGTAATTAATATGGACTATTACACAGGCGTTTATGTAACTGCAAAAGGTGCTAAAGAAACTGTTACAAATAGTGATGAATATTTATCTATTATAAACTCTGTAACAAGCGAAATTGAAGCTATTAAAGAGACAAGAGAAAATGCTAGATATCAGTCTTTAGTAGATGAAGCAACTACAAAAGTTAATGATGCTCAAAAAGAATTTGATGATAAAAAACAAGATGTTGAAGCTGAATTACAAGATGCGGAAAACCAAATTAAAAATGCTGAAAATCAAATTGCATCATCTGAGAGAAAAATTCAAAATGGAGAAAAAGAATTAAACACTCAGATAGAACAAGCAAATGCACAATTTGCAAGTGCTAAAACTCAACTTGAAAATGCAGAAAAACAGCTTGAAGTAGCTCCTTTAGAAGATACTGTAAAAGAAGCCCAAAAAGCTGAACTTTTAAAGCAAAAACAAGCATTAGAAACTTCTCAAAAAGAGGCTGAAGCTAAGTTTGAACAAGCAAGAACTGAAATAGCAAATAACAAAGCTGAAATTAGAAAGGCCAAGTCTAAGCTATCTAGCAGTAAAGCTGAATTTGAGGATAAAAAGCAAGAAGCTCAAGATAAATTAAATGAAGCCCAAACAAAAATTGATGATGCAAAAAATGAAATTTCAAAAATTGAAAAATGCAAATGGTACATTCAAGATAGGCTTGATAACTCTGGATATAACAACATTTTTGATGCAATAAAAACAATGTCTAACATCTCAAAAATGTTCCCAGTAATCTTCTACATTGTTGCAGTTTTAATAAGCTTAACATCAATGACAAGAATGATTGAAGAAGAAAGAATAGAAATTGGAACTCTAAAGGCACTTGGATACACAAATGTTCAAATCATTTCAAAATACATTATTTACTCTTTACTCGCTTGCATAATTGGTGGAACTTTTGGAATGGTAGTTGGCTTATATCTACTTCCAAACATAGTATGGGCTTTGTATTCAATGATTTACAACATTCCAAAATTCTACTGTAGCTTTAGGTTTGATATAGGACTGCTTGGAATAATTATCTCATTTATTTGCATTGGTGGAGCAACAGTTTTAGTTGCAATAAATGAACTAAAACAAATGCCTTCAGTTTTAATGAGACCAAAACCACCAAAGAAACGGTAAAAAGATTTTACTTGAAAGAATTCCTTTCATTTGGAAAAGATTTAACTTTTCTCATAAAGTTACTGCAAGAAATATTTTTAGATATAAGAAAAGAGCGTTAATGACAATTATAGGAATTGCAGGCTGTACAGGGCTTATGCTTACTGGTTTTGGAATACGAGATTCTGTAGATGATATACCTAATGCAGAATTTAAAGAAATCTTCAAATATGATGCAACAATTACACTTTCAAACACTGATAGCTTACCAGAAATTGAAGAATATTTACAAAATAATGAAAATATAGAAAGCTATGTAACAGTATGTGCAACAACTGCAAAGCTTAGCAATGGTTCTAAAAACTACAATGTAACAGTTTTTGTTCCAGAAAATTTAGATAATTATACTACAGTTTATAATTTAATAGATTATAAAACTGGAGATACTGTAAGTATTGAAAATGATGGAATAATTATAACAGATAAAATTGCTGAAATGCTTGGAATATCTGCAGGAGATAGTATAACATTTGTTGATGCAGATGATAATGAGTATCAGTTTAAAGTAAACAACATTGTGCAAAACCATGTTAGCCATTATGTGTATATGTCTAAAGAATTTTATGAAAGTAATTTGAAACAATATCAAACAGACATTATATATTTTAATGTAAAAAACATCAGCGAAGAAGAGCAAAATAAGATATCTGAAGATATCCTAGGCTATGATGGAGTAGCCTCAGTATCACTAATCAGCTCTCTTATGAATTCAGTTAGTGATATGCTAAACACAATGAATTATGTAGTAGTAATTTTAATAGTAGCCTCTGCAATGCTTGATTTTGTTGTGTTATACAACCTAGCAAATATAAATATAGCAGAACGACAAAGAGAAATTGCAACACTTAAGGTTTTAGGCTTTTATGATAAAGAGGTTGATAATTATATAAATAAAGAAAACATTATATTTACTATAGTTGGTGTGGCTTTAGGGTTAGTATTTGGAACATTTTTAACCTCTGCTATAATATCAAGCATAGAGATAGATACGCTTAAATTTATGAGGAATATAAAGCCAATAAGCTATGTTTACTCTAGTATAATTACTATTTTCTTCTCGTTTATTGTTAATTTTATAATTCATTTCGTTTTGAAGAAAATTGATATGATTGAGAGTTTGAAGAGTGTGGAATAAAGTTAAAGCCCCAGCTACAACTGGGGCTTATTTAATTTTATTGTATGTCTTCTTGAACTTGAGATATATCTGAAATTTGTGCTGCAAAGTATGGTAAGTCTCTTCCTTCTTCTTTTAGGAATATTGTGAATGTGTCATCTACTAGGAAATCTCTTGGTTTTTCTGTTGGCATAATTGCTGTTGCTTTTAGAGACATACCCGCTTCACTTTTGATTTTTCCGCCTTTTTCGTCTAGTTCAAATTGTATTGTTTGTAATGCCTTGTCAATGCAGTATTCTTGTCCGTTTGAGAATGTAAATGGTCTGTTTTCAACTTCTGTGATTTCTTCTTTCAAGTTGAATTTTATGTTTGGTATTTTTAGTTTATCGTTTTCATTAAATCTTTTGCTACCTTTATATTTGTCTGAATTTTGAGTTATACTTTTAAATATATCACCAAAATTGTTTTCTGTGTTTCCTCTTGAGATTATTACTTCATCATTTTGTTTTGTTTTTAGTTTTATTGCAAAATCGCTACTTGAGTTGTAATATAATACTTCTACTTGGTTTCTTACGGCTTCATCTGTACTTGAATCAATTCCAAAGTATTTTACATTCTTGTATTTTCCAAAATCTCCATTTTCTAATTTTGTGAACACTTTTGGAAATTCAAATTCTTTCTTTAACATTACATATAGGAAATAATTATCACTTTCCTCTTCTTCCCAACTAAAATCGTCTAGGATATCGCTTGTTTCATTGAATTTTTCTTTGATAGCTTTTTCAATTTGTTTTTTTAATGCAGTAGTTGGAGCTCCATAAACTTTATAATAACTATCTTCTGATAAGCATGATGTGTTAAATGTTCCTTTGTTTAAATTATCTACTGCTGTTGGTTGAGGAGTAAAAATGATATCTTGTTTTGCTAGGTCATTTTTTAAATCGTTCCAAATTAAGTTAAACGTACCACACCAAGCGGTGTTTGATGTTATTTCATCTTCTAATGATGTTACTACACTTAGCTTTGTATTAACTTTTGCTGGTGGTACATATTTTCTGCCCCATGTACTAAATATTACTGGTTTGTTATGCTTCATTCTGTTTAAATCAATTAAAAACATT
>USHY01000026.1 GCA_900554635.1 uncultured Clostridium sp.
CCATTATTAAGAATTTATCATCTGATTTTACTTTAACTTTAACATAATCAATTTCCGGATTAACTGCTAATGCTACATTTGAAGATAGTGTCCATGGAGTTGTTGTCCAAACTACTATTTTACTATCTGTTCCTATTAATGGTAGTTTGAAGAATACTGATTTATGTACCATTTGCTTATATGAACCTGCCATTTCGTGTTCTGACAAAGATGTTCCACATCTTGGGCACCAAGGCATTGGTCTAAATGATCTTTCTATCATTCCTAATTCATCACACTTCTTTAAGAAATGCCATATTGCAGTAATGTTTTCCTCTGTATTTGTGTAATATGAATTATCCCAGTCCATCCATTGTCCTAATCTTTTAGATTGCTCTGTAATTGTCTTTGAAAAATGGTCAACACGGGCTAAGCATTTTTTAGTAAAGTTCTCTAATCCATATTTTTCAATATCTTTTTTATCATTAAATCCTAACTCTTTTTCAACTTCAACTTCTATCCAAAGACCTTGTCCATCAAAACCATTTCTATAATGTGAAGTATAACCATTCATTCCCTTATAGCGTATGTATATATCTTTTAAAGTTCTTCCCCAAGCATGGTGAATTCCCATTGGATTATTAGCTGTAATTGGTCCATCCAAAAATCTAAACTTTTTGCCATCCTTGTTCTTCTCCAAAAGAGCCTTAAAACACTTCTCATCCTCCCAAAACTTCATAACATCATGTTCCATATCAATAAAATTAAAATTTGGTTCAACTTTTTTCATAAATATATACACTCGCTTTCTTTAAACTAATACTAAATATATTATCACATTCTTTACATAATAGCAATACTTTTTTTGTGGTTTTTTAAGAAAACAGCTAAGTTTTACCACAGCAAAATCAAATAATGTTTTTTTGTCAAAAATGTTGACTTTTTTTTATTCAAGTATTATAATAATTATAGAAGCGAACAACCACAAAGTGTGGCGTGCCGCTAAAAGGTTATTTTAATAATGAATACATCTCTAGCGGTCAGGCAGAGATGTGTTTTTTTGACTGTCCATTTTTCTTATTGTAACAACTAATGCTACAAATAAGGCAACAGCGACAATCGCTACTATTGCAAGTTCAATAAAAAGTATGTATATAAATAGTAAATAAACTTGTTCTAATAACATACGCATCGCCTCCTTTCAAAAGGAAAGCGACACCCACACTCTGCTTTGTTCAAACTTCTTGTTTTGTATTATACTATTGTATTTTCAAAATGTCAATATATTTTGTCTAAAAAGTTTAATTATATGAAAGAAATGTGATAATGTCTTAAGTAATGAAATAAGAAAATGTCCCAACTTTTTATAACACTGCTATATTACATGCAATAACCTCTCTTCCATATATTTTGCCATTTATAAATACCAGCTTATTTTTATCTAAATTTCTAAGAACATAATCTGCAATTTCGTTATATGCAATAACTTCTAGCTTTGTTTTATCTAATAACTCCAAACTAATAACAGCCTTTGCATTATTGTGCTTTTCAAGTATAAACTTATACTTAACCTCACTTATTGGTTTCCCAATTATAAATACTTCATTCATTGTTAAACTCCTTTTAAAGCATAAAATGCGTATATTCGAAAGTCTACTAATACACACTTTATTGTTACATTTTTACCTAAATTAGGAAGGAATAAATCTCTTTAATACTAATATCTTTACTGTATGTATTCCTTAAAACACATAATCTCAAATTTGTATTAGAGTGCTGGACGAAAGCCTATATTTGGCATTTATTTTCCATTTACACAGCTTAAACTTCTAACATGCAATGGTCATTACAAGTTACAGCTTTTTCTCCTATTTTAGAGGCTATTATAAGCCTCTAAAACGCAGAAAAAGCGCCACTCTAGTGGCGCCACGTGAGTTAAGCAAATTTTCCATTGTTTCTCAAGGGAAAATTTGCCTTCACTTAGCGTATAAAATTCGCTAAGGTTACTTAGCTTCAAAGTAGCTTCCCTAAAACTACTTTGGAATATTTAATTATTTTATCGCCTGCAAGCTTACAGATTTACATAAAGTGAAGGGCGGAAGGAAACGTCGTTGAAGCTGTCGGTCGTAGTGTAGGAGTCGCGGTCGCAAGCTGGATTGAGAGAAGCAACGAAGTTGTAATCGCCGGCCCCTGTAAACTCGATTAAGTGAAGAGTAGGACTCTGTAGTCCATTCCCAACAATTTCCTGCTACATCATATATGTTTTTGGCTGAGTTTCTTTCGCTTGCTCCTGTTGTTAGTAGAATGTATTTTTTTGACACAGAATATAGTTTTTTTATATATGTTCCATCTACTGGAGTAAAACTCCCTAAAGTGCGATTTGCATACTCAGCATACTTTCCTCTGGTTATGTCAAATTCAGCATCACTATAATTTCCCCAGTCTGCGCTACTTGTTACATTTTTTGTATTTTTTATAAAATCTAGCATACTATCCCAACAAGCTCCGGTACATAGCATACTGGTTGCTCCATAATTTGGTTTCATTGAATTATACAAACTGTTTGATAAAGCTACTGCTCCTTCTGTTCCAATATTGCTCATGCTTTCTCCCCATTTTACAAAGTTATATGGGTACATGTCTTGTTTTATTCCTATTGCGGTTTTACCTGATGAACTTTTTCTCTCTGTTTCACTTCCTGCCTCGTATCTGCCTATATAGAATCCTCCATATTTATATATACTCTTTGTTAAATTTTCTATTTGTTTTTTAATTCCTGTACTTGCATCATAATCATTTGTTTCATCATATGAGTATGGTTCTGTATATTTTGAGTCAAGTTCATTTGTTCTTGCATTATTTGCCCATTCTGATCTATAAAAGCTTGCTATACTAGTTTCTGTGTCTGTGGGTTCTGTAGATTTATTTACCTCTACCGGTATCCATACAAATTGATTTACTGCTGTTTTTATTTCTTTTGTTTCACTTTCACTTGGTAATTTTATTGTTTTATTATCCCAATCAACTGTTGAGCCATCTGGTATATCATATATTACCAGTCCTCCCTCTATGGTTGTTTCACCTCTTATTCCTGACACAGTAAACCCTGCTGGTATCCATGCTGTTTTTGTTCCATCTGAGTATTCTTTTGTTTTATCAGCCCTTTTTCCAGCTCCTTCTGGTAATGGCTTTGTTGATTCTATATAATTTTCGATTGAATCATATTTTTTACCATTTATTGTAACACCACTCATATTACTTTCTTCTTCATATGCTGTTTTGTATTTGTCTCCTGCTGTTTTGGCAGTTCCTAGTAAATTACTTTGAATTACTACCGTTACTACTACTCCTACTAGAATTAACATTACTATTATCGTTATAATTAAGGCTATTAATGTTATTCCAGATTTATTTTTTAATTTAAAATTCATTTTCTGTTCTCCTCCTTCTTATGTTTTTTTGTTTTTCTCCTATTGTTATTTTGCTTTGTTTTCTTGCAAATTATTCTTTCCTTTTCGCACATTGGAATAACAGCTTTTGCAAATAAACTTTGCTTTTTTACTTTTCTATGTACTGTTCAATGTACTTTAATTTTTTAGAATAATTTACACAACTAATATATATCATTTTATATTTTCTTGTCAAGTAGTTTTTTATATAATTTTAATCTATAATTAAAATTTTTTCTTTATATGCACGTTTTTATTCTTTCGAAAATCACTGTTTTTTCTTTCAGAGTAAAACAATATACAGTATTCTTGCCCTCTGTTACAGGTTGTTTTATCTTTTACTATTTTTATTTTTACATTAATACCATCTACTAAGAGTTTTAGTTTATAGAATTCTTCTATATCTTTTAATTCTTCTTCCGTAATATGTTCGTTACCAATATTTCTAAATAAATGGAATGATTTTCTTTTAAAGATCATATCATATAGTTCTTTATTCATAAAACTCTCCTTAATTTATTTATTTGGTTTCCTCTATCAGTAAATCAAAATCAGATTTGTACAATTTATCCTGTTTAATTCTATATTTTTCAAATTCTGTTAAGGCTTTATCACAAGCAATTTCATGAGATATTTTTCCAGCATCTTTTAGTATATCCCTATCATCAGCCAGCAAAAATTTGTCAATTCTTGTTGCCCAATCTTCCATTGTCATTGGAATATTTCTTTTTGCCCTTGCTTCCGCTAAATCTAGAAACGCAGATACAATTCTTTCAAGTTGTTCTAATTCTTCTTGCGATAAATAATTCTTAGCAATTACAACATCAGTTTCTAATATCTTTCCGTTAGGACTATTTTTCCATGATGTAAGCCCCATATATTCCTTTTTACTATCCACTCTATTATAAATTATCTCTGCAGCCGTTTGTTTAGATACAGCATAATGCATTTTGTTTTGAACCTTTTTGAAGAAATTTATTGTTGTTGGCGATTTTTTATCATAATCAACACTAGTTGCATATATATCAGTTATTTTCTGATAAAATCTTCTTTCAGATAATCTTATTTCTCTAATTTCTGCTAGTAATGATTCATAATAATCTTCATCGAAAAAAGATCCATTTTCCATTCTCTTTTTATCTATTATATAACCCTTTTTAGAAAATTCTTTCAGTATATTGGTTGCCCATCTTCTAAATTGAACTGCTCTTTCAGAATTAACTCTATATCCAACAGAAATAACCATATCTAAATTATAATATAACACATTTCTTTTTACTTCTCTATCTCCCTCATTTTGAACTAGTAAGAATTTCTTACTAGTTGATTTTTCATCTAACTCATAACTATTGTAAATCTCATTTATGTGCATAGTTATATTATTTCTTGTTGTATTAAAAAGTTCTCCTATAGCCTTTTGAGTTAACCATAAATCTCCTTCTTCAAATCTAACCTGAATGCCTTTATCATGAGTTTGTCTTTCAAATATTAAGAACTCTGCACTACTACTTCTTATAATTAAATTTTTAGACATTTTCTTCATCTCCTTTATTTGAATTTTTGATTTTATAAATTTTCTAGCCATTCATAGACTTTATTTTTCTTTTAACCTCATATTTTGCTTAAATTATATTATCACAAAAGCAGATAATTATCAACTAATTATCTGCTTTATATTTAATACTATTTTTTTCTAACTGGGAATTGTATTTCTGTTAAATAGTCGTTTTCATTTTCTTTATTCCAGCAACCATCAATGTAACATTCTCTTGGATTGTCTATTATTTCATATCCGTTATCTTCAATATATTTTAAAATTGTATTGTATGAATCCCTTAAGTTCGCATAGGCACCTTTGTGGTAAATACATATTGCTGTAATTGGGTTAGTTTTCATAAACTTAAGTGTTTCAGTTTCTTTTCCAACTTTTTCAACTGCTTGAGCATATCTAATTTTAATGTTCTTTTCTTTGTATTCTCCATCAAAATAGCTTATGTAACAATAGTCTGGTGTTACACATTTTATTTCAGGATTTGTTTGTGCACACTCACTTCCTGCTTGCAAAGCAAAGTCTGATATTTTGCTAAAATCAGCTACTATTCCATCTTTGTAATAAACAATATATGCTGGTATATCCTTAATAAAAATCTCATTCTTCATATTTTTTCCCTCCAATAAATAATTAATTTTAGAAAGTTCAATATTGCAATTAATAAGATTTTTTTCTAATTCTCGTTTCTTGGCTTCAAGTATTTTTGTCATGTCATATCCATCTAAAACCTTTTTAATATCCTTAATAGATAACCCTGCCTGTTTTAGCGATACTATTTTTGAAACATCTAATAACTGGCTACTTTCATAATACCTGTAACTAGTATATTGGTCTATAAAAGTAGGTTTTAACAATCCTTCTTTTTCATAATATCTTAGTGCCTTTATTGTAGTTTTAGATAGCTTGGAAAATTCTCCTATTTTATACATATTTTTTCTCCTTGTTTTATTTATACAACCTACTGTAAGGGGAGAGTCAATAGTTTTTTAAAATTTTAAACGTTATTTAATTTTTTTGTTTCATTTATTAAATCATCAAAATCAGAAATATAATTTTGATCTTGCACAATTCTATATTTCTTATATTCATCTAGAGCTAATTTATTCGCTATTTCCCTTTTTATTTTTCCATTATCCTTTAAGATATTATACTCATTTATTTTTAGAAAAACTTCTAACTTATCTTTCCACTCTTGCATAGAAATAATTTTTCCTAATCTTACCTGTCTTTCAGCATAATCAAGATACATAGATACTAAATTATTAAGCTCCATAATTTCTTCTTTAGATAGATAGTTTTTAGCTATTGTTACATCTGTTTCGAGTATTTTTCCATTTGGTGCATTTTTCCAAGTAGTTAAGCCCATGTTTTTTTGTTTACTATCAGCTCTATTATAAATTATTTCAGGTGCTGTTAAACCAGTAATCGCATAGTGTAGCTTGTTTTGAACATTTTTATAGAATTCTTGTGTTGTTTCACTGTTTTTATCATAATCGAAACTACATTCTTTATATATATCTGTTATTTTTTGATAAAATCTTCTTTCACTTGCTCGAATTTCTTTTATTTTAGCTAATAATTCGTCAAAGTAATCTTTTCCGAACTTAGGTCCATTTTTTAGCATTTCACTGTTAAGAACAAAGCCTTTTTTTATATACTCTTTTAGAGTTTTTGTAGCCCAAATTCTAAAATCAGTGGCTTCTTTTGAATTTACTCTATACCCAACTGCTATAATTGCATCCAGACTATAGAAATTTGTATTATATTTTTTTCCATCTGAAGCAGTTACTCTAATTTTTTGAGTAACTGTTTCTTGGTTTAATTCTTCTGTTTTAAAGATGTTTTGTAAATGATATGTTATATTATTTTCTGCAACATTAAATAATTTTGACATTGATTTTTGAGTTAGCCAAAAATCTTCTTCGTTATATAAAACCTCTACTGAAATATTCTCATTGTTTTGACTTTGATATATGATTAAATCTTTTAAAATTTCTATATTGTTCAATTTTAATTTCTCCTTTACACTTTCATTATTTATCGCACAATTCCAATACTTTCCTCATTGTATTTGCAGTTCTTATTGTAATTGATTGGCTTATGCTTGTATTTGCTGTTTTTGCCCACCAGTTTGTTTTTCTATAATCTTTTAAGCTATATGACCAAAAGATGTTGTTTTTGTACTCTTTTATTTTTTCAAGTTCTTGCTTTGGTTCTCCTAGTGCCTTATAGACTTCTTCATAGGTTGTTGGTGGTATTATGAATATGATATTATCATAAATTTCTTTGTTTGCTGTTCCCCACCATTCTGGCTGATTTTCTAAGAGTTCTTTTAGTTTGCTTGTTTCTATTATGAAAACTGGAATATCAAGTTTGAACTTTTGTTCTATCTTTTTATGGATAGTATTTGTTATTGTGTTTTCATCTTGAATATTGCTTGTGAATATAACATTTCCACTGTTTAGATATGTTATTACATTTTCAAAGCCTAGTGTTTCAAATTCTTTTTTTAACTCTGCCATTGGAATTTTGTTTTTTCCGGCTTATGTTTATTCCTCTTAATAACGCTATATATTGCATTTTTTAGCCTCCTATACAACTGTACCTTCAACTACTATTTATATCACAAAAGCAGGCAATTATCAACTAAAAATTATATTGTATCCCTCCAAAAATTGTTTTATTGCCTATAACTAAATCTGTTGCTTCATTTTTATATTCATAAAATATACCTTGTGTTTTTTAGTGCTTCTTTTCGTTTTTCTAGCAAGTTCATTATTTGATTATCACTTAAAACCAGTCCATATTTTTGAGTAACTAGATTACATTCCTTTATGTTTGCAATTTGTTTATATTCATCTAAAATATCTAAATATGAATTCTCCACTTTAACCACCATTATTTTATATACCATACTTTTTAGGAAAATAACAGTCTTGATTTTTTTGCGATTTTGTGGTATAGTAGATATAGTTCAAAAGAGAAAACGCTTAGAGTAAGTAGCGTTTTCTCTTTTTGTTTATGCCCATCTAACCCACTTTTATAAGTATATTTTGAAACAAAAACAATGTCACCCGTTTGAAATTTTGGAGTTTCTATTTTTTGTAGTCTTGAATAGT
This sequence comes from uncultured Clostridium sp., assembly GCA_900554635.1. GTDB lineage: Bacteria > Bacillota > Clostridia > TANB77 > CAG-508 > UMGS1781. Next base: position 8,100 of record USHY01000026.1, read on the forward strand.
ATTCAATGTCTTCTTGCAACAGGCTATAACTTTTAGAATCATTTTCTTCGCAAAAAGTTTCGTATGATTTTATAACTCCTTTTTGTTTAGCAAGTTTTATAATGTCCTTTGTTTTTTCTTCAAATCTATTATTTTTCAAATTAAATTGCCTCCTTTTATTGTCTTAATGTCATTATTAATTGTATCACAATAGTTTTAAAAATCAATACTTTTTATAAATTTTATTAATATTCTTTTTTTGCAAGAATGGCTGTTATTCCTGCAAAAAATGCTGAGCCTAGGGCATATAAAATCCACATATAAATTACCTCTTTTTATTTAATTTTTTTTAATTTTGCCACATAAAATCCTTCATATAGTTCTGTTGGGCATACACAAAGTGTACCTTCTATAGTTGTTGGTATAACTGGAATTCCTGTTAAATCCATATCTATTGGTACTATTTCAAAGTTGCTTTTATTTAGTATGGTTTGTATAACTTTTTCGTTTTCATCTTTTAGTACTGAGCAAGTTGAATAAACTATTTCGCCACCTGTTTTTACTATTTTTGCGGCTTTTTCTAATAGTTCTTTTTGAGTTTTTACTGCTCTTGTACACAGTTCTTTTGAAAAATATTTTTCCAAATTGCTATCTGTTATATTTATTGTTCCGCTACCACTGCAAGGTGCATCTAGCATAATTTTATCAAACATGAAGAAATCGCTCAATTTTCTTGCATCCTCTTGCATTATTGTTACTCTATTTGCTCCTTGTTTTTCTAAATTGTATTTAAGTTTGTCACATCTTATCTTATTTTTTTCGCAAGCGGTAATCATTGCTTGATTGTTTGATAAGCATGCCGTTTCAGTTGTTTTTCCACCTGGCGCTGCTGCCATATCTAGTATGCTTTCATTTTCTTGTGGATTTAGTATTACTGGTGGAATCATAGAAGACAAACTTTGCATATATATCTTGCCACTCTCATACACTTCCAACTTGCGTATTCTAATCTCATCTGCATTTTCAATTATTAACGCAAAATCATTCCACTCCACATCTTTAAACAAAATCCCCTCATTTTCAAACACTTTCTTTATTTCACTCATACGTGATTTTAAAGTATTTACCCTAACAGTTGTTTTCCTTCTTCTACTCAATCCCTCCAAAATCAAATCCACATCACGCTTCTCATACTGATTCTCCAATGTCCTCTCCAAAAAATCCACAACCATCTCTACCAACTCCATCACCCGTCAATTTCTTATTCATACAGTAAAATACCATATTTTCCACATATTTGCAACCTAATTCATAAAATTTCCAGTTTTCACTTGACTTTCGGATTGTTTTATATTATACTATATAAGTGTCAAAAAATGTTTTTATTAATAGACCCTTGCCCGGTAGTCTATTAGGGAAAATATTTTATATAAATTAATTATTTTAAATTTTGATTGGAGGAAATTATCAATGAATAATACTACATACTCTGCTAAGAGTAATGATATTAAAAGACAATGGTATATTATTGATGCTAGTGGAAAATCACTAGGTAGAGTTGCTGCAGAAGCTGCAAAATTATTAAGAGGAAAACATAAACCTACATTTACACCTAATATAGATACAGGTGATCATGTTATTATATTAAATGCTAAGGATGCTGTTTTAACTGGTAAAAAATTAGATCAAAAAGTTTACAGACATCATACTGGTTATATTGGAAATATGAAGGAAACATCAGCTAGAGTTATGATGAATAACAATCCTGAAAAAGCTATGATGCTTGCTATTAAGGGTATGCTTCCACACAATAGATTAGGAAGACAGATGATTAATAAAGTAAGAATTTATAGTGGTAGCGAACATGAAAATCAAGCACAAAAACCTATAGTTTGGGAGGTAAAATAAGATGGCAGAAAAAACTTCATTTATTGGAACAGGTAGAAGAAAAAACTCTATTGCTAGAGTTAGATTAGTTAATGGAAATGGTTCTATTAAGATAAATAATAAAGAATTAGATGAATATTTTGGTGTTGAAACACTTAAAGTTATAGTTAGACAACCATTAGTTGCTACAAACACATTAGATAAATTTGATGTTATTTGTACAGTAAAAGGTGGCGGAATTAGTGGTCAAGCAGGAGCTATTCGTCATGGTATAGCAAGAGCTTTATTACAAGTAAATTCTGAATTCAGACCAATTTTAAAATCAAGCGGATTCTTAACAAGAGATGCTAGAATGAAAGAAAGAAAGAAATATGGTATGAAAAAAGCAAGAAAAGCACCACAATTTTCAAAGAGATAAACTTTTGCAAATACAAAACCTCGGAATATTGTTTCCGAGGTTTTTTCGTTCCTTTGCTTGTGTTTTAGTTAAAAATAAAGAGGAGCTATATCTCCTCTTTCATTTTATTCATCTACAAAATTAAATTCATCTTTGAATTTATCTTTGAATATTGCAAATACTGCATTTAGTACTTCTTGGTCATCTACACCAACATAAGATTCTTCATCTTCTGAATCAGTGTCTTCAACTTTTAGAATAACAACCTCATCAGCATCATCTCCCTCTTCTGCTGGTAAAAGTACTACATATTCTTCTCCTCCATATTCAATTAAGTCTAAGAATTCAAACTTAACTTGGTTACCTTCTTCATCATTTAACAAAATGATGTTATCTAATTCTTCATCCATCTCTGGGTTATTATTTTCTAAATCCATATTATTTCTCCTTTCAAAACTTATATATACTTTATATCATATACAACTATTATTTGCAATAGTTTTAAAAAATATTTGTTATTTTTTTGTTAAATTTATAAATTCTACCTGAAATAATACAAAAATTCCCCGCCTTAGCCGTTTTTGATAGAAATTTTAAGGACCTGCTCTTACACAGGTGGGTGTCTGCCTTGGTACTCCTGGGCTTCTTACTACTAAAAGAAGTGTAAGCATGCACGCCATACCCAGAGCATCGGACTCCCTTTCCTTAACTGTTGGTTCTAAAATTTCCTTCGCTCGCACTATGCAGGGAAATATTGATTACTTGATTTTGTTACACATATATTATCATATTCTATTCGTGTTATCAATTTTGTATGTAGGCCGATTTGGTTATTTCTTTTATTTTTCCTCAAATTTACTCTTTTATACTAAGTTTTATTCACTATATTTATTATCTTGACAATAGTGATATAATGTTTTCAATATAAATATGAAAGGATTTTTCAATATGAATGTGAATAAGTTAAGTTTAGTTACTGATTTTTATGAATTAACAATGTCTAATGGTTATTTCGAAAAAAACATGAAAGATACCATTGCATATTTTGATGTGTTTTTCAGGAAAATTCCTGATAATGGCGGTTATGTAATTTGTGCTGGTTTGGAGCAAATTATAGATTACATCAAAAATTTAAGATTTGATGAAGATGATATTTCTTATCTAAAGAGTTTAAATAAGTTTTCAAATGAATTCTTAGATTACTTAAAATCTTTCAAATTTACTGGTGATGTATGGGCAATTCCTGAAGGTACTGTTGTTTTTCCACAGGAACCTTTAATTACTGTTCGTGCACCTATCATTGAAGCACAGCTTTTAGAAACTATGGTTTTAATGATTATTAATCACCAGTGTTTGATTGCAACAAAATCTAGTAGAATTGTTGCTTCTGCTCAAGGCAGACCTGTTATGGAATTTGGTGCAAGAAGAGCTCATTCTGTAGATGCTGCTGTTCTTGGAGCTAGAGCTGCTGTAATAGGCGGTTGTGTTGGCACATCTTGTACTTATACTGCTCAGAAATTTGGAACTATTGCAAGTGGTACAATGGCTCATAGTTTTGTACAGAGTTTTGATTCTGAATATGAGGCTTTTAAAGCATATGCCGAAATTTATCCAGATGACTGTACTTTGCTTATAGATACATATGATTCTATTAATTCAGGTATCGTAAACGCAATGAAAGTGTTTAACGATGTACTTCTTCCAAAAGGGTATAGACCAAAAGGGGTTCGTTTAGATAGCGGAGATTTAGCTTACTTATCAAAGAAAATTCGTAAAATTTTAGATGATGCTGGATTTCAGGATTGTAAAATTTGCGTTAGTAATTCCTTAGATGAAACCTTAATATCTTCACTTCTATCTCAAGGAGCTCAAATAGATTCTTTTGGCGTTGGCGAAAATTTAATAACATCTAAAAGCGACCCCGTTTTGGGTTGTGTATATAAGTTATGTGCAATAGAGAAAAATGGAGAAATAATACCTAAAATAAAAGTTTCTGAAAATGTAACAAAAATTACTAACCCAAGTTTTAAAAAAACATATAGGTTTTATTCAAAAGCAAGTGATAAAGCTTTAGCTGATGTAATAACACTTGCAAATGAATCTATTCCAGAAAACAATTACACTATATTTGACCCCTCAAACCCTTGGAGAAAGAAGACTCTTGTTAATTACTATTATAAGCCATTACAAGAGCAAATCTTTAAAAGTGGAAACTTAATATACTCTTCTCCTACACTTACTGATATTTCAAAAAAATGCAAAAAGGAATTAAACACCTTATGGGATGAAATAAAGCGTTTGGATAATCCACATAAATACTATGTAGATTTATCTTATGAGCTATGGAATTTAAAAAATAATATGCTAAATTAAAGGAAAAGGCAATGTACTTTTGTACATTGCCTTTAAGGATTCAATTAATTATTGTGCTCACCTAAAATCTCCTTAAGTCTTTCATTTTCTTCATCAAGAAGTTCTTTGGTAGACTTAGTTTCTTCTTCTGTCTCTGTTTCAGTCTGTTGCCTATTTTTTGAGTAATTTACATATGCTTCCCTAATTGAAAAATTGAGAGAATCCAATGCCTGTGCCAGATAATAAAATCCAACTACCTCTGTGGCAACTATAATTAGAAGAATTGTCATTGCCAGCCAAAATTTGGTTTGTTTGCTCATGATTGTTTTGGTTTAAATCCTTTTCATAAAAGTTTTATACTTAAATTTTAGCACATTTTGCCTAGAATTTCAACAACAATCTATTTATCATATTCAAATAAATCACCTAAAGGTTTGCCTTCGTTTATCCTTTTTATTGCTTCTGCAAATAGAGGTGCTATTGAAACAACTTTTATTTTGTCTATTCTTTTTTCTGGTTCGATTGGAATTGTATTTGTTACTACTAATTCTTTTATTGGTGAGTTTTGTATTCTTTCTATTGCTGGGCCTACTAGTACACCATGTGCAGCACCTGCATAGATTTCTTTTGCACCATGTTCTTTTAAAATGTTTGCTGCTTCTACTAGTGTTCCTGCTGTGCTAACTTCATCATCAAATATTAATGCTGTTTTTCCTTCTATATCTCCTATTATGCTTGTTGCAACTGCTTTATCGTTATTGTCTTCTCTTCTTTTATCTATTAGAGCTAGTGGACAGTCAAAAAAGTGTGAATATTTATATGCTTTTTTTGAACTTCCTGCATCTGTTGCTACTACTACTACATTCTCTAAGTTTTTTGCTTTAAAGTATTTCTCTAATAAATGTTTTGCGGTTAATCTATCACAACCTATATTAAAATAAGCTTGTATTGCTGGGTTATGTAAGTCACATGTTATTACCCTGTCTGCTCCTGCAGCTTCTAAAAGTGTTGCTATTAGTTTTGCAGTAACTGGGATTCTTGGTTGGTCTTTCTTATCAGACCTTGAGTACATAAAATATGGTAGAACAACTGTTATTCTTTTTGCTGAGGCTCTTTTTGCTGCTTCAATTGTTATAAGTAACTCCATTATTCTTTCGTTTACTGGTGGCATTGTTGTTTGAACTATAAAAATATCTTGATCTCTAACTGTTTCTAAAAACTGAACAAAATTATTATCATTCGCAAATTTAAATGATTCTTTTTTCCCCATTGGAACACCTAATGTGTCACAAATTTCTTGTGTAAACTCTTCTGCTGAATTACAAGCAAATATTTTAATATCTTTCATGATTTCCCCCTAAAAACTAAATTTTTTGTCGAATTTTCATGCATTTTTATTGTAACATTTTTTTACATAAATTTCAATGGTTTTACTAAAAAACATATAAAAACCACGAATTTATCGCGGTTTTTGGGCTTATTTTAAATTTTTTATTCTTGATTCTATATTTGCTATCATTTCATTAAACTTTTCAAGTTTTGCTTTTTCTTCTTGCACCTTTGCTTCTGGTGCTTTTGCTAAAAATCCTGGATTTCCTAGCATCTTGTCTGTTTTTTCTTTTTCTATTAATATCTTTGATTTTTCCTTTTCTAGTCTTTGTTTTTCTTCTTCAATGTTTACTAAATCTTCAAAAGGAATAAATACTTCTATTCTAGGAGTTACTACATTTACTGCATTTTGTGGGATATCTTGTTTTTCTGTTTTTATTTCTATTTCTTCGCTAAATCCAAGTTTCTTTATAAATCCTTCTGATTTTTGGATGAATTCTATATCTTCAGGTTTTACAATGAAAATCAATTTTGATTTTTTTGATGGGTGAACATTCATTTTTGTTCTTATATTTCTTATTCCTGTTATAATCTCTTTAATTTGTTCTATTTGGTCTTCTTCAACTTTAAAATCTAGTTTTTCATTATATTCTGGGTATTTTGCTATCATTATACTTTCATCATTATTATATAACTCCATATATATTTTTTCTGTTACAAAAGGCATGAATGGATGTAATAGTTTTAAAGTGTCTCCAAGCACTTTGTTTAGAACATATTGTGCTGATTTTCTTGTTTCATTTTCTTTATCATATAATCTTGTTTTTACTATTTCAATATACCAATCGCAGAATTCATTCCATAAGAATGTATAAATTTTGTCTAGTGCAACTCCTAAGTCGTAATTATCTATATTTACTGCAACTTCTTTTGTTAGAGTATTTAATTTTGAAATTATCCATTTGTCTTCAATTTCTAATTTTATGTTAGAAATATCATCTTTTAGAAAATCTTCGTTTGCATCTTCTAAGTTCATTAAAACAAATTTTGCTGCGTTCCAAATTTTGTTTCCGAAGTTTCCTGCTGCCTCTAATTTTTCTGGCATGAATCTCATATCATTGCCTGCTGTTGTTCCTGAAATTAGGGAATATCTTAAACTATCTGTTCCATATTTTTCTATAATATCTAGTGGGTCTATTCCATTTCCAAGGCTTTTAGACATTTTTCTGCCTTGGCTATCTCTTACTATTCCATGTATGAATACATCTTTGAAAGGAACTTCTCCCATTTGTTCTAATGAAGAAAACATCATTCTTACTACCCAGAAGAATATTATATCATATCCAGTAACTAGTGTATTTGTTGGGAAGAATGTTTTTAAGTCTTCTGTTTCTTCTGGCCAACCTAGAGTTGAGAATGGCCATAGTGCTGAGCTAAACCATGTGTCTAGTGTGTCTTGGTCTTGAACTAGGTTATGTCCACCACATTTTGAACATTTTTCTGGTTTAGTTATTTCAACATTTATTTCTCCACAATCTTGGCAGTAATATGCTGGAATTTGGTGTCCCCACCAAAGCTGGCGAGATATGCACCAGTCTTGTATATTTTCCAGCCAATTGAAATATGTTTTTTCAAATTTTTTAGGTACAAATCTAGTTTCCCCAGATTTTACCGCTTCTATAGCTGGTTTTGCTAAATCTTTCATTGCTACAAACCATTGGTCTGATACTTTTGGTTCTACAATTGAATTACATCTATCGTGTTTTGCTACATTATGTGTGTAATCTTCTATTTTTACTAGTGCTCCTAGTTCTTTTAATTTTTCTACTATAAGGTCTCTTGCTTCATAAGCGTTCATTCCTTCATATTCAGGAACTAGGTTATTCATTTTTAAATTATCATCAAATACTTCTATTATTTCAAGGTTATGTGATAGTCCTGCTTGATAGTCATTTGGGTCATGTGCTGGTGTTATTTTTACACAGCCTGTTCCGAATTCTTTTTCTACAAATTCATCTGCAATTATTGGAATTTCTTTGTTCATTATTGGTAAAATACACTTTTTACCAACTAGGTCTTTGTATCTTTCATCTTCTGGATGTACTGCAACTGCTGTATCTCCAAGCATTGTTTCTGGTCTTGTTGTTGCAACTG